>JBJHCI010000009.1:0-14728 GCA_050485925.1 Maricaulaceae bacterium | reverse complement strand
GTGTGTGGACGACTTCCGGGTGGAATTGCACGCCATAAAAGCGCCGCGCCTCGTCGGCGATGGCGGCAAAGGGCGCGCCGGGGCTGGTGGCGATAACGTGGAAGCCTTCGGGCGCGGCCATCACGCGGTCACCATGGCTCATCCACACGCGCTCATGGTCGCCCACCTCGCCGAGGCCCGCCAGTAGCGGGCTTTCCGCCACGATCTGGATGTCGGCGCGGCCAAACTCGCGATGGTCGGAGGTTTCCACCCGCCCGCCGAGCTGGGCGCACATGGTCTGCTCGCCATAGCAGATGCCTAAGACCGGCACGCCGGCTTCAAAGAGGTAAGGGTCAGCGCGCGGGCTGTCCTCCCAGCTGGTCGAGTGCGGGGAGCCGGAAAGGATGATGGCCTTGGGGCCATATTCCTTCACAAACGCCGCATTGGCGCGGTTATAGGGATGGACCTCGCAATAGACGCCGCTTTCGCGCAGGCGCCGTGCGATAAGCTGGGTCACCTGAGAGCCGAAATCGACAATCAGGGCGCGTTCGTGATTCTCAGTTATCATCCGCGCTGATCTCCACAAGCTGCTCGCCTTGGTCAAGCAGATTGAGTGCAATTTCCAGCTTGGCCGACAGAATTGCCTGTAATCGGGCACGGCTGGTGTTGCCAAAGGTCAGCCAGATGACCCGTGGTGGCGGCCCGTGACGCTCCAGCATCCGTGGAAAATCCGCGTCCTTGGTCACGATAACAGCGTCAGCCTGTCTGGCCTTGGTAAACGCTTCCTCGTCCGAGGCGACCCGCAGCCCTGCCCGGTCAAACGACTGTGCGCTAATGCCGAAATGCCCAATCAGCCATGGAGCCAGAGCAGGTGGCAAGTGGGCGTCAAGCCAAAGCTCTACCCGCCTACTCGGCGGCATGGATCACGGGATGATCGAGCCGCCGCGCCGCATAGGCAATCGCCGCCCGGATGTCGTCGCGTTCCAGATAGGGCAGTTCTTCGAGCACCTCGTCAAAGCTCAGCCCCGCTTCGAGCAGGTCCAGTATATCGCGCACACGCACGCGCATCCCCCTGATGCAGGGGCGTCCGCCGCACTGGGCGGGATCGGTGGTTATGCGGCTCAGCAGTGTTTCCATTCCGCGATGATACCCACTGCAGAGGCAAAGCAGCAAGCCACACCGCGCCCCGTGCGCCTCGTCCCTCGCCCCCACTTGACCATAATATAAGTTTTCACTTATATAAATGAACTCGAAATCATGGGAGACAGGCATGCATATCGATATTGCAGCGGCCATCGGGGCCGCGGCCCGCGAAGTGCGCAATCTGGAGCGGGACGGCAAGCCGGCCGTCGCCATTGTGGCCAGCCGCACCTACGCCACCGGCATTGAGGATTTGTGGGAGGCGGTGACGGTGAAAGAGCGCCTCGCGCGCTGGTTCTCGCCTGTGTCCGGCGATTTCCACCCCGGCGGGCGGTTCCAGATCGAGAACAATGCCAGCGGCGAGATCACCTTATGCGAACCGCCGCGCACGCTGGACGTTACATGGGAGTTTTCCGGGAATGTCAGCTGGGTGAGCGTGCGGCTCTATACGGCAGGCAATGGCCATACCCGGCTGGAACTGACCCATCTCTATGTGGTCGATCCTGAGTGGGAAGAGAAATACGGTCCTGGTGCAGGCGGTGTCGGCTGGGACCTGGGACTGGCCGGGCTGGCGCTCCACATCAGTGGTGAAGTATCAGCACCGATAGAAAGCAGCGCTGAATGGGTGGCCTCGCAAAATTACCGTGATCTGGTTCAGGCCAGCAGCGACGCATGGTGCGATGCGCATATCGCGTCGGGCGCGCCTGCAGACGAGGCTCGCGCAGCCGCTGCCAGAACCGCCGCCTTCTTCAAGGGTGAGGAACAGGGACGCTGAAACCGGCCATGCACGCCTTTGACGTATTGGGAGACCCGGTGCGCCGGCGCATTCTGGAGCTGCTAGCCGACAGCGAGCTGCGTTCTGGCGAGATCGTGGCGGTCATCCACGCCGAGTTCGGCATCAGTCAGGCCGGTGTCTCCCAGCACCTCAAAGTGCTGCGCGATGCGGGGTTTGCCAGCTCGCGCGTGGACGGGCCGCGCCGCATCTACACGCTCGAGCCCGCCCCGCTGCAGCAGGTAGATGACTGGCTGTCGCGTTTCCGGGGCTTCTGGACGCACAAGCTCGAAGCGCTGGCGACCGAGGTGGCGAGGGGGAAGAAAGAGCGGGGGGAGTGACGGGTGATCAGGCCACGCGGCCGGCTTTTGCCCAAGGGCTTGACGAGCAGTCCGGCATGCACCGATCATCAAGGCGCGTCGGTCGTGCGGGTTCGCGCCCATGCGCCGCGATTTCCCGGCGGGCGCCGTAGGCTTGTGATTGATGGCTCGTAGCCTTGATCCGGCATCCGGCGTGCCTCGCGCCGTCCTCCAAGCCAGGCTGCGTCCGCGAGGACGCGCGATCACCGGAATGGAGGTAGCAATGACCCATTGCAATCTGACAATCACAGCATTTGCCGCCGCGGCCGCTATCCTGTTCTCGCCATTGGTGCTTGCACAGGATGATCACGTGCTGATCCAGAGCGATGCGTTCGAGTACGCAGCGGGCCCCGCCTCGCTGGCCGAGGGAGCCGAGTACACCGTGCTATACGGCGATCCTGCAGCCGATGGCGTGTTCGCCATGCGGCTGAGGCTGCCCGACGGCTTCCATATCGCACCCCATCATCACGGCCAGCCGGAAATCGTCACGGTGATCTCGGGCCGGTTCCTGATCGGCATGGGCGAGGATCCTGACCCGCAAGCGGCAACCGCGCTGGAGCCGGGTGGCTTCTTCGCCTATCCGCCGGGCATGGTCCACTACGCCTATACCGAGGGCGAGACCGTGGTGCAGCTCAACAGCTCCGGCCCCTGGACCATCACCTATGTCAATGAGGAGGACGATCCGCGTCGGTAGGCAAGCGATCCGCATACCGGATGCGGCAGCGGGTCAGAGGGGTAGCCGTGCGGGAGTTGCCCTGCCTGCGCCTGCTTGGAACTGGGAGGCGCGAGGAGAGTGAGGGTCAGGCGGCGCGGCCCGCAGGCTTGAGCAGACCTTGCGCCGTCATGTCCTTGTGCAGCGCCCAGGGCGCAAGATCGAACCCGTTCGGCCAGGTCGGCGCACCCTCTTCCAGAAACACGCGCGCGAAATAGGCCGGATCACGCAAAGGCTCCACCATCGCGCCGGGCCGGGCGATGAGCGCTGACAGGTCCAGCTCGCCCGCCTGACCGTCAGAGAAGGTCAAGTGTAGCATAGCGGGGCCGGCTGCCTTGATGTGGATGACTTTGATCATTCCAGACCTTCGCTGCGTTCCAGCGGCTCCAACCGCTCAGCGCGCCGCCAGTTCTCAAGTATAGCATCCCGGCCAATTTTCATCCATTCGGCAACGAGCTTTCGGGCTCCGCCAGAAGCCGACATTCAGTCTCCCAGCATCCATTCAAGTCCACGGGTGAAGCCAACCGGAAATGTGGTTTCATGGCGTGCGCCCGCGATAATCTCGCTGCGGATAGCCAGCGAGGGATAGCCTCGGCTTACCAGGGCCAAAACGAACCGTTCCTGGTCCCCTGCCAGGTCATGCCGGGTGGAGTCGCCGGGCACCTCGCGCGCGCCTGTCGCGAAGTAAACCCTGGCCGGAAGATCGTGGTGATCCGCGGCATAAGCCTCTTCCAGCCCGAAGATGGAACTGTCATCGAACCAGAGTGACGGGCTGGTCAGGATGTAGCCGGAAAACACGCCGGGCCGGGACAGAAGCATCCATGCACCGAATGAACCGCCTAGAGACTGGCCCGACAGGATGCGGCGTGCCGGATCAGCGTTATAGCGTTCCTCAATAACAGCAATGACACCGCTCTCAAGATAATCGGCATAGGCTGCTGCGCCGCCGGTTTCGCGTGTCCACCCGGCCTCACGCGTAGGGGTGAAGTCACGCACCCGGCTGTCCATGCCGTTCTCGCCGGCCGCATGCGAGATGCCGACGATAATGGCCTTCTCCATCACACCGGCATTCATCGGAAGATGAGCAACCCCGGCAGCTACGAGAAATGTGTAGGGTCCATCGTTCAGATAGATGACCGGATATCCCTGAGGCGCATCTTCGTCATAGCCCAACGGCGTACGTATGTAGAGTTCATAGACCCGCCCCGATACGCTGTCGGTCACCGCGACGACTTCGCTGCGCACGACCTCGAACGGGACAGCCTGCGCGACCGCAGCCTGTGCTCCAGAGAGCACTAGAAAACAAAGCACGCCGATCAGCCGAGACATCATGCCACCCGCTCCAGTCCGCACACGTAAAATCCGTCCGTGCCGGTGCGGGCGGGCGTGAGTTGCAGGGCGCCGTGTGCTCCGGCGCAGGCGGCAAGGGTGAGCGCGCCCTCTTCGGTGAGCTGGCCGGAGGCGTTGAGCGCGTCCATCACCGGCACGGCGCGGAACTCCGGGTTCTGGCTGAGGAAAGCCTCGATCCGGTCGCCGTTCTCCTCAGGCAGGACGGAGCAGGTGACATAGACCATGCGCCCGCCGGGCTTCACGTACTTCGCGGCCTTGGCCAGCACCTCGTCCTGCTGGGTGATGCGGGTGGCGAGTGCCTTGTCCTTCAGGCGCCATTTCGTGTCAGGCCTGCGCCGCCAGGTGCCGGAGCCGGTGCAAGGCGCATCGATGAAGACAAGGTCCATCTTGCCTTCCAGATCGCCCAGAGCCTCGGCCTCCTTGCCTGCCAGCACCTGCACATTTCGCACGCCCGCGCGCTCGAGGCGCGGCCAGATGGCGCGCAGGCGCCGCCAGTCATAATCCCAGGCGTAAAGCTGGCCGGTATTGTTCATCAGCGCTGACAGGCTGAGCGTCTTGCCGCCCGCCCCGGCGCAGAAATCGAGCACTTGCAGGCCCTCTACCGGGGCGGCGGCGAGCGCGGCGATCTGGCTGCCGATGTCCTGCACCTCCACCCAGCCCTTGCCATAGGCGGGGATGGAATCGGCGGGCGGGGATTTGGCGCGCGGATCATGGCCGGGCACGCGAATGCCGGTTGTGATCAGCGTGGACGGGTCAGCATTAAGCTGCGCGCGCACGGCATGAATGGCCTTTTCGGGATTGGTCTTGAGCGTATTGACGCGCAAGTCCACCGGCGCACGCCCTGCCATGCTGGACCCTTCAAGGGCTGCGTCCTTGCCAAATCCGCGCTCGAAGCTGGCTGAGAGCCATTCAGGGATTTCTGCGCGCGCATGCAGCGGGGCATCGCCGGATAGCTTTGCCAGCATTCCTGCCCGTTCGGCATCGGTAAGGGGTGACGGTGCGTGCTGGTCGCCTTCGAAAATGACGGCGACGGCGTCCGGCCCCATCTCCCATTCATGGGCGAGCGTGCCCAGCACCAGAGCGCGAGGGCTTTCAGCACCCATCAGATGACTGACAGAGGCCCGGCGGCGCAAGGCATCCAGCACGAGGCCGGAAATCCACGCCCGGTCGCCAGAGCCCGCATAGCGGTTGGCCTTGCCCCAGTCGCGCATCGCCTCCTTCACCGGCTGATGCCGGTTCAGCACGGTATCAAGCACCTCGATGGCGGCGGCTATACGCCCAGCTTCACGCATCAGTTCGGGCTGGGATAGTTGGGCGCTTCGCGGGTGATGGTCACGTCATGCACATGGCTTTCGCGAAGCCCGGCATTGGTGATGCGCACGAAGACAGCATTTTTCTGGAAGTCCGCAATCGTCTTCGCGCCGGTATAACCCATGGCCGCACGCAAGCCCCCCACCATCTGGTGCAGGATAGGGCCGACAGGCCCCTTATAGGGCACCTGGCCTTCAATGCCTTCGGGCACCAGCTTCATGCGGTCGGTGACCTCTTTCTGGAAATACCGGTCCGCCGAGCCGCGCGCCATCGCGCTGACACTGCCCATGCCGCGATAGGATTTGTAGGAGCGCCCCTTGTAGAGGAACACCTCGCCGGGCGCTTCTTCCGTCCCCGCCAGCATGGAACCCATCATCACACAGTCCGCGCCGGCCGCGATGGCCTTGGCGACGTCGCCCGAATACTTGATACCACCGTCAGCGATGACTGTGCCCTCAAAGCCTTCAGCCGCCCGGCGCGCCTCGATGATCGCGGTGAGCTGGGGCACGCCGACACCGGCGACAATGCGTGTGGTGCAGATCGAGCCCGGCCCGATTCCCACCTTCACGCAGTCTGCGCCGGCATCAAACAGGGCGCGCGCACCGTCATAGGTCGCGATATTGCCCGCCACGATCTGGGTGGTGTTGGAGGCGCGCTTGATGCGCTTCACCTGCTCCAGTACGGCTACGCTCATGCCGTGGGCGGTGTCGATCACGATCACGTCCACACCGGCATCCATCAGCGCCTCGGCACGCTCGAAGCCTGTGTCGCCAACGGTCGTGGCGGCTGCCACGCGCAGGCGGCCATGCTCATCCTTGGCTGCGTTCGGATGAGCCTGGGCCTTTTCCATGTCCTTCACGGTCATCAGGCCGACGCAATAGCCGTCCTCATCCACAACGAGCAGGCGTTCGATACGGTGCTTGTGCAGAAGGCGGCGCGCCTCGTCCTGCGATGCGCCAGGGCGCACGGTGACGAGGTGATCCTTCGTCATCAGGCTGGCCACGCTCGCGCTCATGTCGTCGGCAAAGCGGACATCGCGGTTGGTGATGATGCCGATCAGCCTGCCGGGCCTGGCACCGGCCGCGCCGCCACTGCCACCGCCCTCAACGACAGGTATGCCGGAAATGCGGTGATGGTCCATCAGAGCCTTGAGATCGGCCAGTGTCGCGTCCGGGCCGATCGTGACCGGATTGACCACCATGCCGCTCTCATAGCGCTTCACCCGGCGCACTTCCTCGGCCTGCTCAGGTATCTCCAGATTGCGGTGAATAACGCCGAGCCCCCCTGCCTGCGCCATCGCAATGGCCAGCGGCGCTTCGGTGACGGTGTCCATCGCGGCAGACAGGATCGGGATATTCAGCCCGATCCGGGGCGTGACGCGCGTGCGCACATCTGCGTCTGCGGGGATGATTTCCGATGCACCGGGCTGCAAGAGCACATCATCGAAGGTGAGACCTTCAACAATCTCCATGGCGGAGACCTCCTTTTCTCTTGCGGGGCGGCTGTAACCCTGAATCCGCCTCGGCGCAAGGGGCGGTGTCCAGCCCATGATGTCCACCACCGAGCGGCGTCTGGAAATGCGCGCCGCAAAGCCCCCCTGCTTTCAACCGCCCGGGGCAAGATCGCAGCGTAAAAAGTTAGGATCAAAAAAACATCAAAATGAATTTTAATTAATATCTATGCCCTTGTGCCAAGCTCGCGGATTCTGGATGAATCCAGAATATTCAGGGAGTTCACATGAAAATTCTTACAGTACTAGCTGCCGTGGCATCGCTCAGCAATGGCTCGCCGGACGAAACATCGCCGCCTTATACACTGGTTGACATCACGGGAGAGTATACCCGTATTTACGACCAAACTGCGGAGATGCCGGAGGACAGGCGGATAGCGCGCGTACAGTCCGGTCTTCACGAAGCTTTCCCGGGTTTTTACGACACCGCCCGCATGAACAGTATCGGGGTCTCCACAGACCGTTATTACGCATGGATCGCAGCGTCCTTCGAGAACTTCCCGGACATTCGCGAAGCATATGACCGCACTGCGAGCGAATTCACCGATATGCTCGAGCCCGCCTATGCCAGCTTCGTGCAGACTTTCCCCGATCTCGAACCGATTGGCGATATCTACATTCTTCACAGCCTGGGGGAGATGGACGGAGGAACTCGCTATATTGATGAGCGCGTCATGCTCGTGTTTGGTGCCGACCGGATGGCGACCAGCCCGATAGCGGACTGGACCGCCTTCTTTCATCACGAGCTGTTCCACGTATATCACTTCCAACAATCCTTTAGGGGCTGTCCGCAAATGTGGTGTTTTTTGTGGATAGAAGGTCTTGCGACTCATGTCGCCGCCACGCTCAATCCCGACGCCGATGACACAGAATTGCTGCTGGATTGGCCCGAGCCCATACGCGACGAGGTCGACGCCAATCTGGACGAAGCTGTCTGTGCCGTGGTCGAAAGGCTCAATTCGCAAGCGCCGGAAGACCACCGCGCGCTCTTCAGCAATTACCGCCTGAACGAGAGACTGCCGCCGCGCTTTGGCTATTATGTTGGCAAGCTGGCAGCGCGCGAAGCGGCACGCGACATGCCCGTTCAGGACCTTGCGAAGCTCACCGAGGATGAAGCCCGGCCCGTTGTGGAACGCGCGCTCGGAAGACTTGCCCGGTGCAGTGACAGCTGAGCTCTCATGGCAAACGAAATCAGTGTTCGCCGCGCCTTAAGATTTTGCGCGCATGGTCCCGGCACAAGGCGGGAGCAGACCATGACCAACCCTTGCATGAGCTGCAGCATCGACATGGATTGCTGTAAGAAATTCAATGGCGCATTGGTGTCGCAGGAGGAGTTTGACCGCCTCTTTGCCAAGTTCGATGGCCGTTTCCATATCGAACGCAGCAATCGCTTCATCAAGCTCACAGATCTTAGCGGCGAGGGCTGTCCCTATTTCAAGCAGGGTACGGGCTGCACGGTCTATGAGGAGCGCCCGCTCGATTGCCGCCTCTTCCCCTTCTCGCTTGACCATATCCGGGGCGGGGAAGGAGAGCCCATGCGCGCTTCCGCCCACCGGCGCGTCGGCTGCCCGCATTCAGAGGAATTTCCAATAAACCGGGACGAGGTTAACGAGCTCACCGATGGCATGGCGCGCTCGGTGGGCCATAGCGCGGCCGAGGTGGAGCTGGAATATGGCCTTGCCTGGTGGAAATACGCCGCACGCCGCGCCGTGAGGCGTCTGCGCGCGTTAACCGGCGCTTAACCACGCGCGCGAAGCTGGCAAGGCCGCACTCTCCTCTGGCACGTATTATGCGACGGATCGGGCAAGTTTGCCTGGAGGCCGTACCATGTTGCAGTGTGAGACAATCACGCCGGATCGGCTGAAGCCGCAGGATCGCGCGGCCTGGATCGCCATGGCAGAGGCCACGGGCCTTGCCTCGCCCCTCCTGCACCCCGATTTTGCTATAGCGGTCGGACATGTACGCGACGACGTACGCGTCACCCTCTACCGGGATCCGCGCGGGCTGGCGGGCGTTTTTGCCCATCACCGGCGGCCCGGCGGATTTGCGAGGCCCGTGGGCGCGAATTTCTCCGACATGCACGCCATATTGACGCGGGACGATATCCACGTGCCGGTGGACGCGCTTCTGGGCATGGCGGGCCTGTCGCGCGCGCGTTTTGCAGCCGTCTTCACGGGCGCGGAAACCTCACCAGACGGGATGGAACCCGTCGGCCCGTCGCAGGCAGCGATCCTGCGCACCTCCGCCGAGACGCTCGTCGAGGAGCTGCGCGCCGATAACCCGAAACGGTTCAAGGACTGGCGCCGCCGCCTGCGTCGCCTCGAAGAAGACCATGGTACTGTTACCCTCGAAATTTCCCATGATGTGGTGGATCTGGTCCGCCTGATGGGCTGGAAGCGTGAACAGTTCCGCGCCACGGGTAAGCATGACGTGCTCGCGCCCAAATGGGCGTCGCGCCTCATGCATACCCTGTTTGAAGGCAAGGGCGGCGCGCTCAAGGGCCGGCTCTTCGTCCTGAGAGCAGGTGGGCGGGTGATCGCGGCTGAATACGGCCCGGAAGCACACGGCACCTTCCATCCCTGGCTTGCCGCCTATGATCCGGAAATGTCGCCCTACTCGCCCGGTCATCTGCTGGTCTGCCGCCTGATCGAGACGATGCCGGCCATGGGGCTGACGCGCTACGAGATGGGCACCGGCCATGAGGACTACAAGAAATACTTCACCAACCACGTGACCCATCTGCATGCGGGCATGGTGCGCGCACCGGGCATGGCCTCCCTTGTGCGTGACACAGCGCTGGCAACACTGGATGCCGCAACCGCGCTGGGCGGGCAGAAAGCTCGGGCGGTGGCTGAGCGCCTGCACCGACGCATCGACCAGATTGCCTCGGTGGAGACCAGCATGACGGGTCGGCTGGCCGGCATGACGCGCGCCGCCACCCAGTTGCTGGTCAGCCCCGGACGGTAACGTTCCGCCCAACGAAAAAGGCGCGCCCCGTTGGAGCGCGCCTTCGCCGTTTCAGCCATCAGGCCCGAAATCTAGTCTTCGTCCTCCCAGCCCCAGGGCGTGGGCGGAGTTGCGACCGGATTGGTCAGGTCGAACGTCACCTCGAAGAAGCGGTTCGGACGGGTGAGCGTGTAGGTGAAGGTCGTTTCGGTCACCTCCATGATCCACACATTGTCCATGGACACCGGAATGCCCTCGCGCTCGAACAAATCCTTGGAGAACTGATCGGCGGGAAATTCCACGCGCGCGCCCACCGGCGGGGCAACGCTCTCGCCGCCGTATTGGGTCAGCGCATGCTCGGACCCGTCCTCATAGCGGTGATCATGCTTCAGGCGAAGACGTCCATCCTCCAGCCGGGTAACCAGCCAGGTGCGTGAATGATCATCGCCCACATGGAAGGGCACGCGCACCTCGTCATCGAAGCACTCGCGCACATGCATGACCAGGCGCTCACCGGCAAAGTCCGCATCACGTTCGTCGGGCGCAGAGGTAATTTGCCCTTCAAACGCCTGCCCGCACGATACCGCGAGCCCCTCGATCAGGCCGAGCGCCTGACCCGGCTCTTCCAAGGGTTCCATCGCGCCCGGCTCTGCCAGTCCGGCCTCCTCGGCTTCCTCCATGAGGGCGTCATGCGCAGCCGCCATGCCACCATCATCGGTCTCGATCTCCGGTTCAGCCTGCTCGGTGGCGGGCGGGGGTACCGGAGCGGGTTCTGGATCGGGGATCGGGTCCGGCTCACACGCGGCAAGCACAAAGGCGAGCCCGGTTATGCTTGCGGTCGCCATCAAGCGGGTGATCATCATTCTGCTGCCTCCATTCGCGATCTGACCAGTTTCTGGACCCGTTTGACCGCCCGGTCGCGTTTCAGGCGCGAGAGATAGTCGATGAACAACACGCCCTCGAGATGGTCCATTTCGTGCTGGATACACACCGCAAACAGATCTTCCGCGATCTCCTCACGCGCAATTCCGTCATAATCGAGATACTCGACCTTTACCCGGACCGGGCGCTCGACCTCTTCGTATATTTCGGGGATGGAGAGACAGCCCTCGCTATAGGGCCTGGTCTCCTCGGTCAGCGGCGTGATCACCGGATTGACAAAATAGCGCGGAGCATCGCGCTTTTCGGACAGATCCATCACGATCACCCGCTTGTCCACGCCAATCTGGATCGCCGCAAGGCCGATCCCGTCGGCCGCGTACATGGTCTCCACCATGTCATCCATCAGCGTGCGCAGTTCGTTATCCACGCCGTCAACGGGCTTGGAGACCAGCTTCAGGCGCGGGTCTGGAACGGTAAGAATGGTGTGTACAGCCATGGCTCTAGACCTAATGGGCAAAGGGGTTTCGTTCAAGCCTTACGCGCTTTCATCGCCCTCCGGCGCAGTGAGGGCGCGCGGCGCTTCCTCCACCTGACCAGGCGCTTCCAGCATCTTGGCACCGGCAGCCGTATTCAGCTCTGCCATCTTGCGTGCAGACACCAGAACCCGGCCCTCCAGTGACGCTACCGCCTTGTTGTAATTGCCTGTTGCGGTCCTCAACCCGGATCCCACGCGGCCCAAATGGTCGGTGAAGGTGTGCAACCGGTCATGGATTTCTGCGCCCAGCGCGGCGATTTTCCGGGCATTGTCCTCCAGCGCCTGCTGGCGCCAGCCGTAAGCGACCGCCTTGGCCAGCGCGAGCAGCGTGGAGGGTGTGACGATGATCACATCATTGCCGATAGCCTCGTCGAACAGGCCCGGCTCTTCTTCCATCGCCGCCGAATAGAAACTTTCGCCGGGAATGAAGAGCGCCACGAAGTCGATCGCGCCCTCAACCGACTTTGCGTACTCCTTGCTGGCGAGCTGGCGCACATGGGTGCGTACCTGCTGGGCATGGCGGCGCAGATGCTGCTTGCGGGTGGGCTCATCGGGCGCTTCCACCGCATCGAGATAGGCCGTCAGCGCGACCTTTGAATCGATAACAAAGCGCCCGCCACCAGGCAGACGCACCACGAAGTCAGGACGCAGCGCCGCGCCCTCGCTATCGCGCGCCTGATACTGGCTCTCATAGTCGATATCTTTGGTGAGCCCTGCCAGCTCGAGCACGTTTTCTACCGTGCGCTCGCCCCACTGGCCGCGCGTGGTGGAAGAGCGCTGCAGCGCATTGACGAGCTTTGCCGTCTCGCTGGACTGGCTCTGTAGGCCGGTACGCAGCGCATTGATCTGCTCGCCCAGCTCGCCTCTGTGTGCGGCGCGCTCCTTCTCGATCTGCTCGACCTGCGCGCGGAAAGCTTCCAGCCGCTCCCGGATCGGCGTGACGATCTCCTTCACGCTGCCTTCGGCCTTTTCCTGCTGGGATTTGAAGGTCTCGGTCGCGCGTTCCAGAAACGCCTTCTGAGACTTATCCAGCACCTCGCCAGCCAGCAGCTGGAATTTCTCGCGCACCTCGTTGGAAAGCCGGGTGAGGCTTTCCTTCTCGCGCTCGAACGCCGCCGCGTCGGCCTCAAGCCGTGCTTTCAGGCCTGCCACCTCCTGCTCGGCCCGGCTGCGTGCCGCGCGTTCGGCCGTCAGCTCGGTATTAAGCTCGCTAATGCGCGCCTCTTTCGCGGCAAGGCCCGCGGCCCCGCCCCGCATGACGAGCCAGCAGACCAGTGCGCCGGCGAGAAGGCCGCCACCAGCGACGAGCGCAAGATTGATCGGGTCCATGGGTCATGCTCCGGGTGGGCCGGCAGGGTGGCAAGTTTACCGGATTCGCGAGACCGCGAACCGCGAATGACCAGCACCGTCGCCGATCACGAGTGTGTCAGATATTGAACGCTTTGCTTTTCAAGCGCGTTGAAGACCCTAAGTGTTGGGACAATCGCAGCAAATGGGGAAATGCCATGATCCGCACCAGCCTTGCCGCCAGCCTTCTTGTCGCCGCCAGCGCCGGCGCTTTCGCTGTACAGGACGTGTACGAGACCGAGCAGGCCAATTTCCGCGTCGAAACGGTTGCCGCGGGCCTCAATATTCCATGGTCCATCGGCTTCCTGCCTGGCGGCGAGATGATCGTCACCGAACGCAATGGCGGCTCTCAAGGGCTGCGCATCATTGAGGCGGACGGCACTCTGCGCGCCGAACCCGTTGCCGGTATGCCGGACGATGTGGTGGTAAACCGCCAGGGCGGACTGTTCGACGCCATCCCGCACCCGGATTTTGCCAATAATCGCCTTCTCTACATCTCCTATGCGCAAGGCACGCGTCAGGCCCACCGTACCGCCATGATCCGCGGCCGTCTGAGCGAGGACCTCACCCGGCTGGAGGATGTGGAAGAGCTCTTCGCGGTGAATTTTGACATCGCCACCAATCGCCACCATGGCGGCAAGATCCTGTTTGACAGCCATGGCTATCTCTGGCTCTCGCTCGGCGATGGCGGCGATCATTATGACGAGGCCCAGACCCCGGAAAACCATATCGGCGCCCTGATCCGCCTGCATGACGATGGCTCGGTCCCGGCCGATAATCCCTTCGTCAATGGTGGTGGCGCGCCTGAGGTGTGGAGCTACGGCCACCGCAATATCCAAGGCCTGGATCAGCACCCACTGACAGGCACGGTCTGGAGCCATGAGCACGGTCCGCGCGGCGGGGACGAGATCAATATCCATCTCGAATCCGGCGTCAATTATGGCTGGCCGGAAATCACCTACGGTATCAATTACGATGGCTCCATCATCACCGAGGAGCGCGAGCGCGAAGGGATGGAGCAACCTATCTGGTACTGGACGCCCTCCATCGCCGCATCAGGCATGGCCTTTTACACCGGCGATGCATTTCCGCACTGGCAGAACGATGTGTTCATCGGCGCGCTGGCGGGCATGCATGTGGTCCGGATGGAAACCGATGGCGACCGTGTGATCGGCCGGGAGCGCCTGCTGGAGGATCTTGAGGAGCGCATCCGCGATGTGCGCAACGGCCCGGACGGTTTCCTCTACATCACCACTGACAGCGATGAAGGCCGCGTACTGCGGCTCGTGCCCGCCGAATAGTAAAAGGCTCAAGCCGGCCGCCGTGACCGGAACGCGGCGGCTAGCGTGCCATCATCGAGATAATCCAGCTCCCCGCCGACCGGCACCCCGCGCGCGAGCGAGCTGACCGTCACGCCTGTGCCAGCCAGCCGGTCCGCGATCACATGCGCCGTCGTCTGGCCATCGACCGTGGCGTTAAGCGCCAGGATCACCTCGCTGACGCCTTCCTTGCGCACCCGCTCGGCAAGGTTTGCAAGATTCAAATCGTCCGGCCCGACTCCATCGAGCGCGGACAGCACACCGCCCAGCACGTGATAACGCCCGGCATAGGCCCCTGCCCGCTCCAGCGCCCAGAGATCTCCTACCGTCTCAACCACGCAGATCACCCCGCCCGCGCGTTTGGGATCGCGGCACACCGTGCAGGGGTCTGAGACATCCAGATTGCCACACACACTGCACGGGCGGATCTTCTCCGCCGCTTCGGCAAGCGCGACCGCTAGCGGCTCCATCAGCGCCTCGCGCTTCTTCATCAGGTGCAGAGCGGCGCGCCGGGCCGAGCGCGGACCCAGCCCCGGCAGCTTGGCCAGAAGCTGGATAAGCCTCTC
>JBJHCI010000008.1:0-15145 GCA_050485925.1 Maricaulaceae bacterium | reverse complement strand
GTCAAATGGCGCTGTCACCTGCCCGCCCGGCCTCGTCTCCAGCCAGAGCCCCTCGCGGGCAATCCCGTCCGGACCGGGCCGTCCGGCGCGCGTCAGGATCAGGCCCTCGGCAGGCGGGCGCAGGCGCCCACGCATGTCGGCAAAGCGCAGCCCCCCACCCTCGATCACCGGCAGGGCTGCCAGCAGGGCAGTGTCTCCGTCCGCAGCGGCCAGATCGCCGGCGGTCAGCTCGCTGGCACCGGGGCGGGTCGGTGCCGCACCGCGTACCGCTCCCGCCACTGTCATTGAGCGACGCGGCGCGAGGCGGGGCACCGCATCGGCAAAGCGGTTTATCTCGTCCCAGAGCTGGCGGAAGGATTGCGCCTCCGCGGCGATCCGGCTCGCCTGCCGGGCGAGGTCGTCTGCCTCGCTGCGCAGAGCGCGTTCGGCCTCTCTGCGGGCAGCAATCAGTTCCTCCACCTCGCCGCGTACCGTGTCGAGAGCCTCGCGGGCGGTATCGACCTGGCGGCGCTGTCCGGCCAGTTCCTCACGCAGGGCCTGCAGGGCCTCGATATCGGTTCTCAGCGCCCTTGCGCGGCGCTCCAGCTCCGGGGCGATGGTGGCGAGCAGCCCGGCCGCGCGCGCGGCCTCCGCAGCGTCCTCTGGCGTAACCGCGAGCGCGGGCGGAGCATTCAGTTCGAGTCTTTGCAGGGCGGCGAGGACACCGGCAAGACTCTCACGCTCGGCCTGCAAACGGGTATTGAGTGCGGTCTCATCGGCTTCCAGTGCGGCCAGGCGCGTCTCCGCCTCGCCGGCCTCGCGCTCGCGCGCGTCCACCCGGCTTCCGGCTTCCACCAGCCTCTCCTGCAGCGCGGTGATTTCAGCACGCAGCGCATCGGCTTCGGCAGCACGCGCCTCGCTGATCGCTCGGGTTTCGCG
This sequence comes from Maricaulaceae bacterium, assembly GCA_050485925.1. Lineage (GTDB taxonomy): Bacteria > Pseudomonadota > Alphaproteobacteria > Caulobacterales > Maricaulaceae > Glycocaulis. Next base: position 14,227 of record JBJHCI010000008.1, on the reverse strand, counting down.
CGCAGTCTCTTCCATCGCCTCGATCTCTTCCGGGTCGGGCGGCGTCTGGAGGAGGAGAAGGGCGGCAACCAGCGTCAGCATGGGGGCGGGGCTCAATCGCGATGATAGGGCGCGCCCGCCAGCAGGGCGCTTGCCCGGTAAAGCTGTTCGGCCAGCATGATCCGCACCAGCCTGTGGGGCCAGACCATAGTGCCGAAAGAGAGCTTGCGAACCTGTGAAGGCAGTCCGGCGGGATCAAAGCCGTCAGCCCCGCCAATAAGGAAGGTCATGGCACGCGTGCCGCCATCGCGCTCGCGGCCGATCAGACCGGCAAATTCGCGTGAATCCATATGCCGGCCCCGCTCGTCAAGCGCGATGACGAGGCCCTCCGGCAGGGCGTCGACAAGCACGCTGGTCTCCGCGGTGCGACCGTTGATGGAGCGTGTGTCGAACTCGCGTTCGGCAAAGGGCCCCAGTCCGATGGCGCGGCCATGATGGCCCGCGCGCTCCAGATAGGTGTCAACAAGACTACGTTCCGGGCCGGGCTTGATACGGCCAATGGCTCGGATGCTGATCTGCAAGGCCGGTCAGGCTGCCGTTTCCGGCGCGCCGCCCCACATCTTCTCCAGATCGTAGAAGGCACGCACTTCCGGGCGGAAGAGATGCACGATCACATCGCCAGCATCGATCAACACCCAGTCTGCGGCCTGCAGGCCTTCCACCTTGGCCGGACCGTGCCCGCCTTCCTTGATGGCGCGCAGCACATGATCGGCGATCGCGCCTACATGGCGGTTCGACCGCCCGCTGGCGATGATCACGAAATCGGTGACGGGGGATTTCCCGGTCAGGTCTATGGAGACAATGTCCTCGGCCTTGTCATCATCCAGTACGCCGACGATGAGGGCTTCGAGGGCTTCACTTTGCCCTGCCGGCCCTTTCAGGCTGACCGGGGCAGGCGCGGTATCATTGCGTTGACGTTCGACAGGCAGTGCCGGAACTCCCGTAATCAAGAAAATGGAACCAGTAGCCACAGCTTATCATGCTTCGCGCGCGGGTTCGAGCCAGTGCATGGAAAAGGGCCGGTCTTTTGCCACCCAGGATCGGCGCGGCATCAGACCGGCTTTCAAGGCGAGATCCTGAAAGGTCTCGACCGTGAACTTGTGGGAGTTTTCCATGTGGATGGTTTCGTGTTCACGCAGCACGAAATTTTCGCCCGCCACCTTGAAATGCTGGTCACGGGTCGCCACCAGATACATCTCGACGCGTGAGCGGTAAGGGTTCCAGTGGGCGGCGTAGCGCAAGGCCGACTCGTCGATAGTCGCGTCCAGTTCGGTATTGATGCGCCTGATCAGGTTGAAGTTGAAATCGGCAGTGATGCCCGCGGCATCGTCATAGGCCGCCTCGAGTATTGCCGCCTCCTTGCGCAGATCGGCACCGATCAGCAGGGCATCGCCCTGCCGCAGCCAGTTGCGCAGGGTTTTCAGGACGCCGAGCGCGTCGATCAGTTCAAAATTGCCGATTGTGGACCCGGGAAAGAAGACCAGCCGCTTGCCCGCAGGCAAAGGCAGGGCGTTCAGGTCGATCGCCCGTGTGAAGTCGTGACAGACCGCGCCAACGGTCAGGGTTGGGTAATCGGTTGCCAGCGCCTCGCAGGCGGTTTTTACATGTTCGCCGGAAATATCCATACCGACATAGGCCGCTGGGCTGTCCAGCGCATCCAGAAGCGTACGGATCTTCACGCTGGATCCAGCGCCGGGTTCCAGAACCACAGTGCCGGGGCCTGCCATCCCGGCAAGCATCGGCCCGGCTTCCTTCAACAGGGCGAGCTCGGTGCGGGTCAGATAGTATTCAGGCTGCCGGGTAATCGCGTCGAACAGGCGCGAGCCAGCCTCGTCATAATAATATTTGGGGGAAATGGCTTTTTGCGGCTTGGACAGCCCGGCCAGCACATCGGTGCGGAAATCGGCGGCCGGTGGGTGCATGTCTTCAAAGAAGGCAAGACGGGGCGAGCCGGTCTTCCGGTTCAGCGGCGCGGTCATGGCAGACGGGCTCGGATCGCTTCGGACAAGGGGTTAACGCCCCCGGCGCAGATCCGAGGACGCCTCAGCATGTAATGGCGCGGTGATATATGTCCACCCCGGACCGCCCGACAGGGCCAGCTTGCGGGCGTGAATGGCCGGAACCCGGGCGTCTGCCAGCCAGCGCGGTGCCCGCGCCTGCCTCCATTTCAGAGATGGGCCCGGCCGCGAAATCACCACGATGGGCACTTGGGCGGCAATCGCGCGCCAGTCCTGCCAGCGGTGGAAGCTGCCCAGCCCGTCCCCGCCCATGATCCAGACAAAGCGCACGCCGGGATGACGGGCGGTGAGATGCGCAATTAGCTCAGCCGTGTAGCGGGTGCCAAGCCGGGCCTCGATCCCGGTCACCACATGGCGCGGTTCTGGGATCAGCGCTCTGACAGCTTCCATCCGCCTTGCGAGGTCGGACGGGGCATGTGGCTTTAGCGGATTGTGCGGGGAAACGACCCACCATACCCGGTCCAGTCCCAGCCGCTTCATCGCCGTCTGCGCGACATGGCGGTGGCCCTTGTGGGGCGGGTCGAATGAACCGCCATATAGCCCGACCAGCATGCCGGGTTTCAGCGCTTCGTCCTTGGCCGCCGCGTAACGCATTCCAGCCGGCTTCATCAGGGTGTCCAGCCCGGTTCTATCTCGTCACTCGCCGCTCTGGCGTCGGCGGCGCGTTGCGCCTCGATGGCTGCGGCAATGCGATAGATGAGCGGGCGCATGTTTTCGCCCGTGACGGCCGAGATTGTCTCTGGCTCTTCACCGGTCAGCGCCCCAAACTCTTCCTTCAGTACTTCCAGACGCTCAGGTGTCACGGTCTCCATCTTGGAAAGCGCAATGATCTCCAGCTTGTCGGTCAGGCCGGCACCATAAGCTTCCAGCTCGCCCCGGACCGTTTCATAGGCACCAACTGGGTCTTCTCCGCCGGCATCAACCAGATGGACCAGCATAGCGCAGCGTTCGATATGGCCGAGGAAACGGTCACCAATGCCTGCGCCCTCGTGCGCGCCCTCGATAAGGCCCGGAATATCGGCCAGCACGAAGCGCTTGCCCTCGCCGGTATCCACTACGCCTAGATTGGGGTGCAGTGTGGTGAAGGGATAGGCCGCGATCTTCGGATTGGCCCGGCTGACGGCGGCAAGGAATGTGGATTTACCGGCATTGGGCAGGCCCACAAGACCGGCGTCGGCGATCAGTTTTAGTCGCAGCCATAGCCAGCGTTCCTCGCCCGGTTCACCGGGCTGGGAATGGCGCGGGGCCTGCTGGCGCGAGGTGCGGAAATGGGCATTGCCCTTGCCGCCTCTTCCGCCGCGCGCGAGCAGCACTTTCATACCCGCCTCGATCATATCGGCGAGCACGGTCTCCTTGTCCTCATCGAGGATCTGCGTGCCCACCGGCACTTTCAGGACGATGTCTTCGCCATCCGCGCCGGTGCGGTTGGCGCCCGCGCCATTAATGCCGCGCTGGGCCTTGAAATGCTGCTGGTAGCGGTAGTCGATGAGGGTGTTGAGCCCGTCCACGGCCTCCGCCCACACATCGCCCCCGCGCCCACCATCGCCGCCATCAGGACCGCCGAACTCGATATATTTCTCGCGCCGGAACGAAACTGCCCCCGGCCCGCCCGCGCCGGACGCGATAAAGACTTTTACCTGGTCGAGAAATTTCATGGGTCTGGCTTTCAATCCGGCGTCTTGGCCGGGGTATCGTGATCCGGGCGCTCTCTATAAACATTCCGACCGCTGATTACAGCCCGCTTCGCCCATGTCCCCACACGGCTTCAGACCTGCCCGGACCCGGTTCCGGCTTGCCTCGCGCGTGCGGGGGCGGTTGACTGGTCCTGACCGTTCGCGCCGGGACACGAAACTGGCCACGCGGGGACGGGAAAGGGCGTGAAACCGCTGTCGAAGAGGGCTCAGCATGAGCGAGCGCGCACCCCGGCCAAGGCCGCCAAAGAAAACCGAAACCATCGAGTTCCGGGTGGCGGTCGAGGACAAGGATGCCTTCCTGGATGCCTGCGAGGAAGCGGGAAGGCCGGCCAGCGGGGTGCTTCGTGAAGCCATGGCGCATTTTATCCGGCATCGCCGGATAGCGCCCAGCCGATGGAGCCGTCTCATGCCCAATAGTGTTATCGCCGCGGGCCTTGCGCTCGCTTTCGCCGTCCAGTCTGCTGACCGCCTGCCCGGTGCGGACCGGCCCTATGCCATTGCCGAGTTCGACTATTATGATCTCAATTCCGATGGCCGCATCACCCTGCATGAATATTTGCGGGCTTCCGGTTCAATCAGGCAATTTGCAGGTGAGCCCGGTGACAGCCGTCAAGCTAGGCGCCGGGGCGGGACAGCCGGCCGGTTCCTCGCTCATGGGGTACATTCCAGCCATACCTTGTTCGACCATCCCGAGCTGATCAGTGAGGAGTGCTGGCGGGCGGTTGAGGACGAACACCTTGTTGATGGAACCCGTGAGTTCCACCGAATTGATGCAAATAATGACGGCATCATTACGCCCGAGGAGTTCGGCAGCTATCGCCTTGAGAGTCTTCGCTTCGTGTTTTTCAACGGGATGGATGCCAATGGAGATGGTGTGGTTACGCAGGAAGACTACGATATTCACGCAAACCAGATGAGGGAGCGGGTGAACGAGCTGCCGAGCCGTGAAGAGCGCCAGCTTGATCCAGATACCTTCAATGAGAACACGCCCGATCACGTGCGCATCTGTGCGCCTGAATTCGTGCGGGTCAGCCGCGAGAACCCACGCCCGCCCGAGACGTTCACCCGAACGAATAATGCGCTGAGGGAAGGTGTATTAATCGAACATCTCGATCTCGACGGTGATGGCGTGGTCACTTTTGAGGAATACGCCACCGTCATGGAGCGCAACTGGTCGCGGCCGTAAAGCGCTTTGGCTCTAACCCTGCCCGTGCACCATGCGCGGGCAGGGCGCACAGCCCATCCGGCCCGCCGAGAACGCGTTCACCACCTCGCCGGTATAGGCAAAGCCGAGCTTTTCCAGCACCCGGCCCGATGCCGGATTGTCCGCATAATGCCCGGCGGCAATCGCGGTGATGCCATCGTGTATCGCCGCGTCCAGCAAGGCGTGCCCGGCCTCGGTGGCATAACCCCGCCCCCAGAAGGGCTCACCCAGCCAGTAGCCGAACTCCCATAGGCCGTTGGAGTGCGGGTGCAGACCGATCATGCCGATGCCCTCGCCCGTGTCCTTCAGCAGGATGGCCCGCACCCGGTCGCCGCGATTGATCTCGGCCGCGCGGCAGGTGAGTACGTAGAGCTCCGCGCCGATCAGCGGATTGGGGTAGGGGATGCGTCCGGTCATGCGTGACACGGCGAGGTTCGAGCTGCCGGCCGAAATCCAGGATGCATCACTTATGGCCAAGGGCCGCAGGACCAGCCGGTCTGTCTCCAGCCAGTCCTCGCTCTCTTCGTCGTCTCTCAAGGCGTTGGCGGTCATGTCCGCCTCCATGCCAATGACGCCCGCGAAGGAAAGACGCCACGAAAAAGGGGAACCGGGTGATCCCTGGCTCCCCTTCGGTCGAGCTTTTGCGGCATGGCCGCTTTACAGGATCACCCTCTTGGAGAGGCGATCCGTAAACTGCGAACCGCCCTATTCGGCTGCGTCGGTAAGCGGTGCGACCGATACATACATGCGGTCGTTCTTCTTGCGGGAGAACTCCACCTTGCCCTCGGTGAGAGCGAACAGGGTGTGATCCTTGCCCATGCCGACATTGGCACCGGGATAATACTTGGTGCCGCGCTGGCGGATAATGATATTGCCGGGGATGACAGCCTGACCGCCAGCCTTCTTGACGCCAAGGCGCCGGCCTTCACTGTCGCGTCCGTTGCGGGATGAACCGCCTGCCTTCTTGTGAGCCATGATCCGCTCTCCTTAAATCTCGTCTGTCGCAGTGGCGAAACGGGCCTAGCCCTTCGCCAGCTCCTTGGCTTGCTTGATCCAGTCACCGGTCTCGGCTTTCGCCTTGATGCCGGGAATTTCCGCGTCCAGCGCATCCAGGTCAGCGGCCTTCCAGGCGGCGACCTGCGCAAAGCCCGTCACGCCAGCGGCGTTGAGCTTTTTGGCAAAGGCCGGACCCACACCGTTGAGCTGGGTCAGATCGTCATTGGCCGCCTTGGCCTTCGGTGCGGCTTTCGCGGCAGGCTTTTCAGCCTTCGCGGCCGGCTTGGCAGCAGCCTTGGGCGCAGCAGCGGTTTTCGGTGCAGCCTTGGCAGGCGCGGCCTCTTCAGCCTTGGCCTTGGCAGCCGTTTTCGGCTTGGCACCCGGCAGCACGATCTCGGAGATCGCAACGAACGCTTCCCACTGACGGTGGCCCTTGGTACGGCGGTAATTCTGGCGGCGGCGCTTTTTGAAGACGATGACTTTCTCGCCCTTGCGCACTTCCACCAGCTCGCCGATTACCTGCGCGCCGTCCACGAGCGGATTGCCGACGGTCACGCTTTTTTCACCGCCCAGCATCAGCACTTCGCCGAATACGACTTGGTCGCCAGCTTCGCCGTCAATTTTTTCCACGACGAGACGATCGCCTTCAGCAACCTTGTACTGCTTCCCGCCGGTCTTGATTACCGCATACATCTCTTTCACCTTTTTTACGGCCAGATCTCCCAGACTCTTTGGAAGCCTTGCCCTTTTTCTTCGCCAGCTTCTTTGCAAGATGGCGTTGTCACAACGAAGTGCCCGCACTCAAGGCCTGAGGCGGGCGTCAGAGGCGCGGACTTATACGCACGGGCGCGCCTGAGTCAATTGGCCTATGCGTTCAATCACCAAGCAAATACGGGTTTAACCGGCGCTCCATCCGCTAGCGACGGAGCGCTCGCCTTCACCGTCTGGTGGCTTTGCCGTGATAGCGGTCTGGGCTAGGTGCCGCCCCGCTCCGTATTCGGCAGCTCCGGCCCAGTGCGTCCGCGTGAGGCACCGTCCACCAGTTCCTGTGCTTCGCGTTCGCGTTCTTCCCAGCGCGATTCCGGCAAGCAGACACGTTGGGTCTGGCGCGAGCCGGTTACCCGGATACGCTCGCACCGTACCGCAACGCCGGTCTCGGTGACCCCGCTCACAGCACCCGCTTCGGCCAGTTCGGCGCGGCTGGGGCGTTCCCCGTCGGCGCTCGCGCAGGCTGCAAGGCCCAGCATGGCCGCAGCTGAGGCGACGGCCAGGAAATTCGCAAATCTTGTCATAATGGATGATCCCTCAACAAGGCTGACAACCTGTAGCTTTGTCACCGGTAACAGATTTGTCCAGCGGCTAGCTGCCAAACGCGCCCTTGGCCCAGAAGCCTGCTACAATTACGAGCACTGCGAGGAATTGGAAAAGCACACGCGCGCGCATCAGCTTGTTCGACCAGGACCGGCCAAAATCCCCGCCCCGGAACAGGGCATATATCCCTGCCACGAGGATCACGAAGACGACGCCCATCAGGATGTACAGAAGAATGTCGAGAAATCCGATCATGGGCTTTGAAATAGACCTTACGCGCTGATTGTACAATCAGGGTGCAGTGGGCTGAGGCATCACGCCGCGCCGCCGCATCCCCGGCGGGCAGACTGGTCTGGCAACAAATAAATGCGCAAGCTTGCTGAATCAGTTCATTATATATGCTATTTTGCAACACGGCACCTCCACACAGTTCACGGACCTTCCCATGCGTGATGACATGGCCAAGCGGCGCACGCGTCGCGACGAGCGGAAAGAAGCAACCCACCAGCAGGTGCTGGAAGCCGCGCGCCGGGTGTTTCTGGACGCCGGTTATGACGGTGCAACGATCAAGGCTATCGCCGTTGACGCGGGCGTATCGGCGGGAACGGTGCTGAATGTCGCGCCCACCAAAGGCGCGCTGCTGGTGATGATCCTCGCCGAGGAATACGCGGCAATCCGGGACTCGGTGGACCGGCTGGAATCGGCGCTGTCGGGGAATTTGCTCGACCGGTTGAGTGCGCTTGTCCAGGTGATCATGGAGGCCCAGGTACGTCATGAAGAGCTGTTTGCCGCGGCCATCGCCCATAGCTGGATGTGGACTGACGAAAGTTATGAGGAAACCGCCGAGCAGATGAGTCAGGCCTGGGGTGCCATCACCCGTTTGGTAAAGGCGGGCGTGGCATCTGGCGAATTGCGTCCGGATCTGGATCCGGAAGATGCTGCGGCCGCGCTGGAAGACGTGTTTCTGGGCGTGGCCCGGCGGGCGCGTGGTCAACGCCTGGATATGGCGACGACCTCGGCGATCATGCACCGGCGCATGCGTCTTGCCATTGAAGGGCTGGCCGTCCGTTAGCGCGGACCTGTCCTGATCGCGGGACGCGCCTGCGCAGCATAGAGCCCGGAAAGAATGATCCCCGCGCCCGCGATCTGTAGCGCGCTGAGCGCCTCTTCGAAAATCAGCCAGCCGGCAATCGCGGTCACCACTGGTTGGAACAGGATTATCAGGGCTGCGAGGGGTGCAGGCACCCGCCCGAGGCCGAACATGATGGCACCCTGCCCAAGCACGTGCACGACGACACCCAGCAGGATCAGCGGCATCCAGCCCTCAAGATTTGCTGGAAACAGGGCCTCGCCGAAAGCCAGGGCTATGACGAGCGCAATGGGTGCTGCGATCAGGGTGGAAAGGAACATGACCCGTGGGGTGGAGGCGCGCTCACGTGCTTTCCGCGCCATCAGGATGTAGGCGCCGTACCAGAAGGCCGTGATGAGGCTGAGGAGGTCGCCTCCCAGTCGGCTTGCATCAATGGCCAGATTACCCGCCGAGAGCAGGGCCGCCCCCGTCATCACTATGGCGCACACGATGATGAAGCGGCGCGTCACGGTTTCGCGGAACACCAGCCAGCCAAACAGGACGACAATGATCGGGGTGAGGTTGGCCAGAAGGGTCGCGTTGGCCGCCGTGGTGATGAGTATGCCGGCGTGCCAGAAGGCAAGATCGCCGGCGAAGAACAAGCCTGCCAGCACGATATAGCGCATGTCCGGGCTGCCTGGCGCGCCGCCTGCCTGACGCCGGTGCAGCGACAGCCATAGCGCCAGCGCGGGAAGGGCGAGGGTCAGGCGCCAGAAGGCCGTAGCCTGAGGCCCGACCGGGGACGCCTTAACCAGAATGGCGGCAAAGGCGATGATACACGCGCCGACTAGCAATGCCGCCACACCGATCAGCATGGAGCGGCGTGCGGATATCGCTTCGGTGGTATGCGGGAGGACCGCCGGATCAGGCATGTATGCCCTCGTGGCGCAGGATGTGGCCTTGCGCAATATGCTGGCTGATCAGGGTGCTTATATCGTCCGGCGTGTGGCCCGCGGCGCGTAGTGATTGGAGCGTGACCGCCCTGTCCCGCTTGGCATAGCGCTTCCCGTCTGGCCCGGTCAGAAGTCCATGATGGCGATAGATGACCGGCGGATAGTCCAGCAGTGCCTGCAGTAGCCGGTGGATATGAGCGGAACTGGCCAGATCCACGCCCCGGATCACATGGGTAACGCCCTGCAGCGCATCATCGTGCACGCTCGCCAGATGATAGCTGGTGCCGGCATCCTTGCGGGCAATCACCACATCGCCGAACAGCTCTGGCCGGGCTTTCACGGTCTGTGCGTCATGGGGCGGTTCGAGCGCCTCCACGATGAAGGTCAGCGCGTCATAGCTCGCTCCCAGATGCGCCCTTGCGGCGGCCAGAGACAGCCGCCACGCATAGGGCCGACCCTCATCAAGAAGTGCGCGCTCCTCGGTTACGGGTAGCGGCCCGCCGGTGAAAACCTCGCCCGTCTCGTGCGGTGCGCTGGCAATCGCCTCAGCGACTTCCTTGCGGGTCTTGAAGCAGCGATAGACAAGGCCGCTGTCTATCAACCGGTCCAGAGCGCTTCTGTACTCTGCCAAGTGGTCGCTCTGACGGCGGACGGGCTGCGGCCAGTCAAAGCCTAACCAGCGCAGATCGGTGTAAATCGCATCCTCGAACTCCGGCTTGCAGCGCGTTTCGTCGATATCCTCGACACGCAGCAAGCAGGTGCCGCCCGCATCTTGCGCCGTGCCGAATGCGCAATCAGCCGCATAGGCATGGCCCAGATGGAGAAGGCCGGTGGGCGAGGGGGCGAAACGGGTGACAAAGCCGATCATGGCGGCACTCTAGACAGATGTGACCTGTAGCGGCGAGGGGGTTGTCATCGCGCGCGTGCGCGGCATGATCGCCCGATCCTCCCCAACCCATCCGGAGTGCCTAGATCCATGATATTGCTGGACGGTCCGCGTATCCCCGCCCGCGGCGGCAAGGCGAGAAAGCTCGTTATCCTGTTTCACGGCTATGGCTCGAACGGGGCTGATCTGGCGGGGCTGGCGCAGCACTGGGCGGCGGACTTTCCCGATGTCAGCTGGGTGTCGCCCAACGCGCCCGAACCTGTGCCGGGTGCACCCGGCGGGTATCAATGGTTCCCGATCTCCAAGCTTGATCCTGCGGCGATGGAATCAGGTGTACGCATGGCCGGCCCGACGGCTGACTATTTCATAGCGTCTGAACTGCGCCGACATCATCTTGAGCCGGCTGATCTCGCCCTGGTCGGGTTCAGCCAGGGCACGATGCTGGCTTTACATCTGGCCTTGCGCCAGCCATCTGCCATCGCTGGCGTTCTGGGTTATTCCGGCGCGCTGGCAGGTGGGGAGAAGCTGAAGGACGAGATGGCCTCGCGCCCACCCGTCATGCTGATCCATGGCGACCGTGATGACGTGCTCCCGGTGGGATTTTCCTGGCTGGCCGCGCAGCAACTTGCCGCTGCGGGGCACGGGGCGGAGTTTCACATCAGCCAGGGTCTCCCACACTCCATCGGGCCGGATGGGCTGGAGCTTGGCGGACGCTTCCTGAAGGCTGCGCTGTCGGGCCGTTACCGCGCCGGACTTGCCGGATAGGCCCCGTCAGCCCATCCTCTAATGCATTGCTGCAGAGCTGTGGCAGGTCTGTCATAGGCCTGTTGCAAGGCTTGGGTTACAGTCCGGATATCCGGGCTGTCATCATTGATTCGTTTATGAATCAGAGGTTAAGGCGAAGGAGACGCGGTCTTCAGGACGGTGAGGGGACATAGACGGTTCGCGCATGCGCTGGTTCCGGCAAACGGGGCTGCGGATGAAAATTGCGGGCCTTTCGCGCGGCGGGAGACGGTGTGATGCACATCTCCACCACCGCCCCTTCCGATCTGCGCTGCCTCGTCCTGAATGCGGATTATCAGCCGCTTTCCTACTACCCGCTGTCGACCTGGCCTTGGCAGGAGGCCATCAAGGCGGTGTTCCTGGAGCGGGTGGATGTGGTGTCCGAATACGAGACGCCGATCCGTTCGCCCTCGCTTGCGATACGCGCACCCTCGGTGGTGGCCTTGCGCGATTTCGTCCATCAGGATCGCCCGCCCGCCTTCACAAGGTTCAACGTCTTCCTGCGCGATGGCTTCACCTGCCAGTATTGCGGCAGCAACAAGCTGGATCTTCTCACTTTCGACCATGTGGTGCCACGTTCCAAGGGCGGGCGCACGACATGGGAGAATATCGTGGCGGCCTGCGCGCCCTGTAATCTGAAAAAGGGCGGGCGCACCCCGCGCGAGGCCTCCATGCCGACCTTGCAGCTGCCAGAGCGCCCCTCCATGCACCGCCTGCAATCGCAGGGGCGGCGCTTCCCGCCGAAATACCTGCATGAAAGCTGGCTCGATTACCTCTACTGGGATGTCGAGCTGGAGCCTTAGGGTTCTTGTTTGCTCCGCAACGCATCCGCGTTGCGATGTTCCGCGAAAAGCCGCGGGCGGCCGTTCGGCCTAGTGGCCCCTGACGGGGCCGAACTGGCTCCCCGGCGCACAGCGCCGCAAGCGCGAACGCGCGCCGGGCACTTTTGCCCGCAGCGAAGCCCGGATGGGCTGAGCATCAACAAAAAATTGCGCGCCGGAGAGGGCTGATCAGCCCTCGCCCTTCTCGATCTGGACCCGCAGCGCTTCGCGCGTGTCGAGGTGTACATCGCGCTGCGGGAAGGGGAATTGTATCCCTTCGGCCTCGAATGCCTTCCATATGGCCACAAGGACTTCGGACGACACATTGTTCACCCCCTGCTGGGGGTCGCCGATCCAGAAGCGCACTTCCAGATCAATCGAGTTGTCACCAAAGCCACGCAGGAGGCAGCGCGTCTCCGGGGTTTTCAGTACCCGCTCTACCGAATTGGCGGCGTCCACGATCACCTGCATGGCGCGTGGCACGTCGGTGCCATAGGCAACGCCGACCGGGCGCTTGATGCGGATCGCATCGTCCGAATAGGACCAGTTGACCACGCGGGTGGTGATGAATTCCTCGTTCGGGATGAGGTGTTCCAGCCCGTCGCGCGTCACCACGCTGGCAAAGCGCATCCCCAGCGCGTTCACCCTTCCATAGGTCTCGTCCAACGTGATTACGTCGCCCGGCTTGATGGAGCGGTCCATCAGGAGAATCAGGCCGGAAATGAGGTTGGAGAAGATTTTCTGCAGGCCAAAGCCGATGCCAAGGCCCACCGCGCCGGAGAAGATGGCCAGCGCGGAGAGATCAACCCCGGCCATGGAGAGCGCAGCGGCCACCACGACCACGATCAGCGAAATCTGGATGGTCTTGGTGATCAGCAGGCGGGCCGAAGGCGTTAGGCTCGGCACCTTCTCCACCCGCTGCGACAGCAGCTTGGATAGACGGCTGGCCAACCAGTATAGCACGGCCAGAAGGATGGCTGCGCGCACGACGGTAAGCATGGAGATGCGGCCTTCGCCGAAATCCACGCCTACCGAGGAGAGAAGCTCGGTGAGCGGGTCCAGTAGGCCGACAATGTTCAGCGCCGCGACGATCCAGATCAGCGTGGCGGCGGTGCGCGACCAGAAGGGCTCGGCGATGAAGGCGGTGGCGATTCGGATGAGTATCCACGCCCCGATAAGGCTGACCGCCATGTTGACGGCGAAAATGCCGGGCCCTGCCTGCTCCAGCGCCGCGCGGGCGATCCACAGCGCGACATAGGCGGTGACGGGACTGGCCAGCGATGCGGTCAGCTCGCGCGCGCCGGAATTGTACCAGTTCATGAAGGAGAAGCCGAAAAGCCGCTCCAGCGCTGCGTGCAGAGGCTTGCGGGCGATCCAGCCAAGCAGAAGGCCGAGCGCGATCACACCAAGCTGGACGGCCATGTCGGTGGTCAGCAGGGCATCACCCGCCGATCGACCCAGTTCAAGGGCCCGGCTGGCAAGATCGAGCGTCCATTCCTCGCTGAACGGGGCAGGCTCCGGCGTCGTCATTTCAGAAGGTTAGGCGGCAGCGCTTCTACGGGCAAGCTACTTGCCCTCGCGCCACCAGCCGGCGCCCAGCAGGGCCAGGATCAGCGCCGCTGCCAGAAGGCCGGGGGCGAGCGGGGTGCGCTGGGCTTCGGCCACTGTGTAGGCACCATTGCGCTGCAGGCCCGCCCAACCCGGACCAGCCTGCAGGCCATCGGGCCGGGTGCGGCGCAGATTGGGCATGTCGGGCATTTCCTCCCCGCCGAGCAGGAAGGAGCCGCCGCGCGTGGCGCGCACCAGGGGGCGCAAGCGTTCGCGCGTGACCCGCAGATCGGCATATTCGCGCGGATTGAGCGGCCCTGCCGAGATGACGGTGGTGGCTTCGCCCGAACGCAGGCGGATCAGACCCGCCTCATTGCCGGTCTCTGCGCTGGCAGTGAAGCGCCCCGGTGCCGCCTCGCCCATCTCCACCAATTCCTCGCGCCCTGATGGCCAGGTGATCTCCAGCTCATCGGCAGAGCCCGACAGGGTGGTGCGCGTGGCCGTCAGCACGCCATCGGAGAGTGCGGCGGTGAGGCGTTCCTCGTCCAGTTCCGGCTCGTTCATCAGCCAGTGTGCGACGCGGCGGAACAGCTCGTCATGGGGCCCGCCGCCCTCATGGCCGCGCGCCCACAGCCAGGACTGGTCCGACAGCAGGATCGCGGCGCGCCCCTCGCCCTGCCGGGAGAGCACCAGAAGCGGATCGCCGGCCGGCGTATCCAGCAGGGTCTCGCCCGCCAGCGCCTGCCCGCCTACATAGCGGTACCAGCTGCCCCAGCCTTCTTCCTGACCGGCTAGTGGCGCGGTCACCGGATGGCGCTCGCCCGCTGTGGAGATGCGCGGACGGAAGGCCCCTTCGCGTATGGCCCCGGTGGGGCGGGCGGGCAGGACGCTTGCCAGGAGGGAGC
>JBJHCI010000007.1:0-15596 GCA_050485925.1 Maricaulaceae bacterium | reverse complement strand
GGGTAGAGGGCGGAGCGTATGGTCAGCGGCAGACCGTGGCGGAAGGCGAAATAGGCAAGGCTGAGGCCCACTATCACATAGACCGCCCAGGCATGGATCCCCCAGTGGAAGAAGGTCAGCACCATGGATTGCTGCGCGGCGGCCTGGGTCTCTGGCGCGGCATCTGGCGGGGTGAGGTAGTGGGTGATCGGCTCGGCAACGGAGAAGAACATGAGCCCGATGCCCATGCCGGCGGAAAACAGCATGGCAAACCAGGCCATGAAGCCATATTCGGGCACGCTGTCATCGGGCCCGAGCTTGATGCGGCCCCAGTCCGACAGGGCAACCACGATGGCTGCCACTAGAAATGCTCCGATCCCGACCGAATAGACCCAGCCGGCATTGACCGTGATGAAGTCACGCGCCGCGCCAAACATGACGGCGGCCTGTTCCCCGGCGATCAGAACACCGGCCACCCCGCCAATCGCGAGAAGGGCGGCGGGAATGAAGACGGCCGGTTCAATCTGCTTTGTCATCGGGCTTGCCTTTGCTGGCGGGGATCAGGCGGCGTGTGACGGGCGTGTATCGCGCCGCCAGTCGGTCAGGGCGGGGCCGAGCGCGTCCTTGAGCGGGTCAAGGAAGGGTTCGAACGCCTTCCACTGCTCTAGGCCGGTCCGGTAGAGGGGCTGGCGCACCTGTTCGGAGCTGGCGGTGCGCACCTCCCGGCGGGTCTTGTGAAAATCGATACAGGCCTGCTCGAAGGGCAGTCCGCAGAAGTCGAGAATACGGCGCACCTGCGTCTCGATATCGTCCACCACATCCTCATGGATGACGCGCAGCACGGCGCCGGGCTGCACAGCGTCCCAATGGTCCATCAGGTCCACATAGGCGCGGTAATAGCGCCCGATCTCCTCCAGCCCGTAGGTGAACTCCTGCCCCTCGGCGAAGAGCTGCTTGAAGCCGGAAAAGCAGCACGCCATGGGATGGCGGCGCGCATCAATGATCTTCGCGTTCGGCAGGATCAGGCGGATCAATGCGATGTGCCGGAAATTATTGGGCATCTTGTCGGTGAAGAAGGGCGCGCCCTTGCGGTGAATCGCCGTCTCCTCGATATAGCGCCGGCCCAGCGCGGCCAGTTCATCGCCCTCCATCTCATGCAGGATTCGAGGATAGCGTGTGCGGTCAGACCGGTCGCGTCCGCGAAGCGAGTGCGCGGTCGCCAAGATATTGGGCAGTTCCAGCGTGCCATCGACCTGGCTGTGCGAGGCGAGGATCTGTTCCAGCAGGGTGGAGCCGGCACGCGGCAGGCCGACAATGAAAATCGGGGCCGGGTCGTCATGGCCCTTGCCGGACTGCTTTGCGAACAGCTCCGGCGTGCACAGGGTCTTCTGCGCTTCCAGCTCTTCCTCCATCTGGTCAGAGGTGTAGCGGGTCTGACGGCGTTTGAGATCATTGCCGCGCGCATAGGCGGCAAAGGCGTTCGCAAAGTCCTTGCGGTCCTCATACGCCTTGCCGAGCGCGAAGCTCAGATGAATGCGCTGGGCGTGAGACAGAGAATTGTCCGCCTCGCTTTGCTCTATCGCGGCCAGCTCATCGTCAGAAAAGCGATAGGTCTTCAGATTGGCCAGCGCATACCACGCATCGGCGTGGGCGGGCTGGCTTTGAAGCGCGGCCTTGTAGGAGGCGATCGCCTTGTCACCCTCACCGGCGGTTTTGAGCGCATGACCGCGTGAGGTAAGGGTGGCAGGGTCGTGGGGGAGGGTTTCCAGCACGCGGTCGAAGGCGGCAAGGGCGGTTTCGTAATCGCCCGTCTGCATCGCCTCAATGGCGAAATGGGAGAGGAAGACCGGGCTGTCCGGATCGCGTTCCAGAAGGGCACGGGCCTGTTCCAGCGCGGCCGCGAATTTCTGCCGCTTGCGTAGCACCTGAATGTAATCAAGCCGCACCTGGATATTGTCCGGCTCGAACTCCAGCGCGCTTTCCAGCAGGAATTCCGCGTCATCGGTGACGTTGAAACGCACACCGATCTCGGCGAGCAGGCGCATCGCCTCGACATGCTTCGGATTGGCTTTCAGGAAGGTCCGGCACAGCGTTTCGGCGCGCAGAAGCCGCCCCTCATAGAGATGGTGCATGACCGCGATGAGGGGCTTGGGCAGGGCCGCTACACGGTCACCCTGAGCGCGCGCGGCGGCGCTGTCCTGCGCACGGCCCATGGCGGCGAGGATATCGGCCTGCGCGGCCCAGCTGGCGGTCAGCGCCGGATTATACTGGCAGGCGCGGGCATAGGCGGAGAGGGCGCGTTCGTTCTGGCCTTGCGCGCGCCACAGATGGCCTTCTTCCTGCCAGGCGCGGCCAAATTCGGGCTGGACGGTTTTGAGCATTTCCAGCGTGGTGGCGGCCTTGTCGAACCGCTCCAGATAGCGCTGGCAGACAGCCGCCATATAGAGCGCTTCGCCATGGTCCGGCTCCGCGGCCAGCACTGGTGCAAGCGCGGTCAGCGCATCAGCGAACGCGCCTTGCATCACCTTTTCCTGCGCGGTTTTGAGGGCCGCATCATGTGGGCTGTAAGTGTCGTTCAAATCATGCCCCGCCAGAGAAAAGAGAAAGCGCCCCGCACCGCGGGACGCTTTCCATTATCGGCCATGAGGCCGGTGAGACAACACCGTGAGGTGTTCCAGATCAGTACTGGACACCGACACGGACGCCGATCGTGCGCGGACGCATGATCGTTACCCGCTCGCGGTCGAACACGAAATTATTGCTGAGCTGGGCCCGCTCATTCGTGATGTTGTCGGCAAACAGCTCCACCCGCCACTGGTCGGCCGCAAGGCCGGCCGAGAAGGAAAAGACGGTGTAGCTGTCCAGATCGGCCGAGTTGATGTCGATGACATCGCTGCGCGAGCTGTCCGAGTAGATGACTTGCGGCATGACATGCGCCGTCCAGCCATTAGCGGTGTTCCATTCATAGCGGGCGCGCAGATTACCCTGGACGCTCGGCGCGAAGGCAAGATCAGAGCCGGCCGTCACATCGTCGGTCGGCGTGATGACGCGGGTGATCTCGGTATCGAGGAAGGAGAAGGCACCGGCCACCGTCAGGCCGGGAACGGCCATCGGCGCCCAGGTAACATCGCCTTCAAGCCCGCGGATTTCCGCGTCCGCCGCATTGTCGGAGAAGAACAGGTTCACGATGCTCGGATCGAAGATCGTGGTCTGCAGACGGTCGATCTCGACATAGAAGATACTGCCGTTAAAGCGCAGCTGGCGGTCGAACAGCTCGGTCTTCCAGCCGAATTCGTAATTGCGCACATCGTCGGTATCGAGCGCGAACGGCACGGTATAACCGCCCGGTCCCGGGGCGCCGCCAGGACGATTTAGGAGACCCGGACGGAAGCCTTCCGAATAGGTCAGGTAGAACAGCGTCTCTGGGGTAGGCGTCCACGTGCCGGTCACCTTGGTTATGACGCCGGTGGTGTGAGCCGATGAGGGCGCGCGCACCGAGTTGAATATCTGCGTGGCCTGGGCGGTGGAGTAGCCCATCGCCTCAATGTCAGCGATTGAATCCGCCATGGTGAAGGTCTGGCGCAGGGCCGGATCACACGAGCCGATGAAGGTGAAGGTGCCGGATCCGTCATAGAGATCGGAGATATTGGTTCCGAACGCGTTCTGGTCAGTACCGCCCGAGTTGCAGAAGGACGAATTGGCCGTACCTTCAAGGCCGACATCAATGTCGTACCAGCGAGCCCCCAGCGTGATGGCGAAGGTGTCCGGCACGACGTCTAGCGTCACTTCGCCGAACACGCCAAGCTGTTCGTCGGTGCGGCGCACATCATTGCGGAAGATCACGCCTGCGGGGAACGGTCCGGGATCAGACTGGAAGGCGCCCGGGAAGGGGAAGTTCGGCGCAAACGGGCCGAACGGCTCGGCCGCCAGCATGCCCGGATAGTGGAAGTCATTGCGCTCCACCAGGGTCAGATCGCTGTAGAACGCGCCGAACGTGGCGCGCAGGCGATGCTCCTGCGGCGTGGTCGCGCGTAGCTCATGAGTCCACACATCGGTCTGCGAGGTGGAGTTCACGAACAGGTTCGGGGCCTGACACGTGCCCGCCGGATCAGCCGCGCCCGGATAGGTCACCGAGCCGTCGCAGATATAATAGGGCAGGTACTGGCCGACGAAGAGATAGTCCGAATAGTCCACGCGCTGATCGGTGGAGCGGTCGGTGAAAGCGCCGGTATAGACCACATCCAGCATGCCGATGCGCCCTTCGGCGGTCCAGTTCACGTTCTTGAACTCGTCCTCGATGCGGTCCTGCTCGAAGAGCTGGATCTGCAGATCATCGAGCTCCGGATCGACGAAGAAGACGCCATCGGCTTCCACACGCTGCTGCGCGTAGCCGACCGTCAGGCGCCAGTCATTGTCGAACTCGTAGCGGCCCGACACGCGGAAACCGGCATAGGTGGTGGAGTTGAAATTCTCCTGCACCAGTCCGGCATTGTCCGCGTCGATGAAGTTCACACCGGACAGGTCGGCGGTGGACTGGAAGCCCGCGCGCTGGGCCGAGACCGGCATGCCATTGGCGCGCATCGTGCCTTCAGGGCGGAAGCGGGCCGATTCAGACGCGTTGCGGGTGCCGTGCACATTATTGATATAGCCGCCCTGATTATCCACATAGGCGACCGCGCGCAGGGCGAAATTATCGCCCAGCGGCAGGTTCACCACGGCGTGGACCTGATTGCTCATATCCCCGTCCTGGGTGAAGGACACGCCGGCTTGCGAAGAGGCCGAGAACTCGCCGATCACGGGCTTGTTGGTGATCAGGCGCACCGTGCCGGCCTGCGAGCTCGCACCGTAGAGCGTGCCTTGCGGTCCGGGCAGCACCTCGACGCGCTCCAGATCGACCGCATAGACATCAAGATTACGGCCCGGCTGCGCGAGCGGCTGCTCATCAAGATAGAAGGCGACATTGGGCGACAGGCCCGCAACACCGGCCACCGTCAGGTTCGGCGTGGTCGAGGCGATGCCCCGGATATAGATCGTGCTCTGGCCCGGTCCGCTGCCGCCAGCAGTGATGCCGGGCAGCTGGGTCAGATAATCGGTGAAAGTATCAACACGCAGCTCATCAAGCGCGCTGGCATCCAGTGCGCTGACGGCTACGGGAATGGATTGTGCGTCGGCCTCGGTCTTGGTGGCCGTCACGGTGATGGTTTCCACCTGTGCGCTCGCTGCGCCCGCACCGGCCAGCATGGCCGCGGAAAGAATCGTGCTCGTGAGCACTCGTTGCTTGAACGATCTCAAAGGTCCGCCCTCTTATTGCTTGAAAGGTTCGGGGGCGAGTTATAGGGATCGAATCGGCGATGGCCAGTTTCGTTTCCTGTTGAAAGTATTTTCTGGCGCCGATCTGCTGAGAGTTTCGTCAACGATCGTTCATATGACACTGATTATAATGTATTAATTCTATATGTGACATGATTGCAACGATAGAAACCGCATTGTGGCGGCAGGTTTTTGTGGGAGGGCGTCTCCTGCGAATCCATTGTGGCCAAAGCATTTCAGGCCGAGGCTTGGCGTTGCCCCTCCAAGCGCACTAGAACGGTGTCTGGTATGGCTGGTCCCGGAAATTCTCCAGTGAAAGACCATGACGAGATCCTCATCGCCCTGCGCCGGATTATCCGGGCGGTGCATCTGCGTTCGAAAAAGCTGGAGAAGGATACCGGGCTGACGGCACCGCAATTCATCGTGCTACAGACGCTGGCACGTCATGGCGCGATGAAGCCGAGCGCCCTCTCGCGGGAAATCTCGCTGAGCCAGCCGACCGTCACGGCGATTCTCGACCGGCTGAAGCGCGCCGGGCTGATCGTGCGTACCGAAAGCGCAACGGACCGGCGGGCTATGCCTGCGGAGATTACCGACAAGGGCAAGGCGGTAATCGGGACGGCGCCGGAACTGCTGCAGGCGGGCTTCCTGAAGGCCTTTCGCAAGCTGCCCGATTGGGAACAGCACATGCTGATCGGGGCGCTGCAGCGTGTCGCCGAGCTGATGGATGCGCGCGATGTGGATGCCTCGCCCATTCTTACCGGCGGGGCCGAGATGGAAAAGCCTGCGCCGGGTGCGGATGATCAGAAGAAGGCCTGACTTGCAGGAGGCGGAGGGGGCAGGCTAAACCCGGCGCGGAAACATCCTGTTCCTTCCCTCAGCCGGTACAGCTTCATGTTCAAGAAAATCCTCATTGCCAATCGCGGCGAAATCGCTGTGCGTGTCATCAAGACCTGCAAGCGCATGGGGATCAAAACCGTCGCCGTCTATTCCGAAGCCGATGCGGACAGCCTGGCGGTGGAGATGGCCGATGAGCGGGTCTTCCTTGGCGGATCGCTGCCCGCCCAGTCCTATCTGGACATGGACAAGATCATTGCGGCCTGCAAACAGACCGGGGCCGAGGCCGTCCATCCGGGCTTCGGCTTCCTGTCGGAGAACGCGAAATTTCCTGAAGCGCTGAAGATGGAAGGTATCGCCTGGATCGGGCCGAACCCGCACGCCATCTCGGCCATGGGTGACAAGCTGGAGAGCAAGAAGCTCGCCGCCGAGGCCGGGGTCAGCACCGTGCCGGGCTTCAAGGGCGAAATCGTGGATGACCAGCAGGCCATCGAAGTGGCAGGCGATATCGGCTATCCGGTGATGATCAAGGCGTCTGCCGGCGGTGGCGGCAAGGGCATGCGCATCGCCTGGAGCGAGAAAGAGGTCCGCGAGGGCTTCAGGGCGGCGCGTAACGAGGCGCGCTCCTCCTTTGGCGATGAGCGCATCCTGATCGAGAAGTTCGTCGAGCAGCCGCGCCATATCGAAATACAGGTACTGGGCGACAAGCACGGCAATGTCATCCACCTCAATGAGCGCGAATGCTCTGTCCAGCGGCGTAACCAGAAGGTGCTCGAAGAGGCCCCATCGCCGTTTCTGGACAAGAAGACGCGCGAGAAGATGGGCGAGCAGGCCGTCGCGCTTGCCAAAGCGGTCGATTATGACAGCGCCGGGACGGTGGAGTTCATCGTCGACCCGAAGAAGAATTTCTACTTCCTTGAAATGAACACCCGGCTGCAGGTGGAGCACCCGGTCACCGAGCTGACCCACGGGCTCGATCTGGTCGAGCAGATGATCCGCGTGGCTGCCGGTGAGAAGCTGGAGCTGTCCCAGAGCGATGTGAAGATCGAGGGCTGGGCGGTCGAGGCCCGTCTCTATGCCGAGGATCCCTATCGCGGCTTCCTGCCCTCCATTGGGCGTCTCACGCGCTATGTCGAGCCGGCCGAAGGCAAAAGCGGGCCCGGCACGCTGCGCATAGATTCCGGCGTGCGCGAGGGTGACGAAATCTCCATGTTCTACGACCCGATGATCGCCAAGGTGATCGGGCAGGGTGCCACACGCGAGAAGGCCATTGACGCGCTCGCCGAGGCGCTGGACCGGCTGCATGTAGCCGGGCTGCAGTCCAACGCGCCCTTCCTCTCTGCCGTGCTGGACGAGCCAGATTTCCGTAAAGGCGCGATCCATACGGGCTATATCGCCGACCACTTTCCTGACGGCTTTACCGGCACCGCACCGAAGGAAAGTCAGTGGCGCGCCTTCGTGGCGGCGGCGGCTCTGGTCCATACCGTGTTCGTCGAACGCGCCGCGCGCATTCCCGGTCGCATCACGCCGGCGCCGCAAGCCTCGCGCCCGCACACCTGGAGCGTTCTCATCGACGGCCAGCAATTCCCGGTGGAGATCACGGTCGATTCCGGCCTTGAGGGTGGATTTGCCGCTACGGTCTGGATGCCGGGCCTGTCTGCCGAACCGGTCAGCCTTGAAACGGCCTGGCGACCGGGCGAGCCGCTGATGGAAATGCGCCTTGGCAAGGAGACGGTCTCGATCAGCGTGGAAGACCGCACAGAGGGCTATCGCCTGCGCCATCGCGGCTTTGCCGCCATTGCCCGTGTCTATTCCCCCCGCATTGCCGAGCTGGTCGCGCGACTTCCCGAACGCGAGCAGGCCGATACCGCCAAGCTGGTCCTCAGCCCCATGCCCGGCCTCATTGTCTCGGTCGATGTGGAGCCGGGCCGCGAGGTGAAGGCCGGCGAAGCACTCCTCACCGTCGAAGCCATGAAGATGGAAAACTTGCTGCGTGCCGAAATCGACGGCACGGTGAAAACTGTCGCCGTGAAGGCCGGTGACAGCGTTGCCGCCGACGAACTGCTGGTGGAGTTCGAGTAAGCTATTTTGAGGGTCTTTCGTTGACTTCCCGGTTGCTGCGCGTGACGCTCGCAATCAGGAATCATTTCCGGGAGGACCCCTCATGAACATTACCCACGTGCTATTCAGCCCGAACGGGCGGATTGGGCAGCAGGAATTCTGGATCGGCGTGCTTATCCTGATAGCGGCCAATATCGTGGCCGGCTTCATCCCGATTCTGGGCTTTATCATCTCGCTCGGCCTGATCTGGGTCGGTATCGCTGTCTATGGCAAGCGCCTGCACGACGCGGGCAAGACGGCCTGGCTGCATGCCATTCCGTGGGCGGTGTCCATCGTCCTGATGACGATTGGCGCCGTGATGGCCGGCGGCGCGGTGCTTGCCGCGATGATGGGCGGCGGCGACGATGTCGATGTTGCGGCCATGCTGGCCGGCGCGGGTGCCGCAAGCCTCTTCTTCCTGCTCAGCTTCGTAGTCTGGATCGCCTACACGATTTGGGTGGGGCTTCTGAAGGGTGATGCGGGCGATAACCGTTTCGGCCCGGCCTCCGGAGCCGCGCAGACGCCGCCACCGGCTGAACCGCCCGCAGCTCCGCCTGCGGCCTGATCACCCGTCATATTCGGCCATCGGGAAGGGCGCGGGAGATATCAACCGCGCCCGTTCGCTGCGTGGCGGTGTGTAGCATTTGACCGGGCCGCCCTGTCGGCTAGAACCGGCATCTGTTTCTCCTTGGTCTGCAGTCTGGAAATCCCCCGTGCCGATAAGCCTAGCCGCCATTTTCCTGCCCACCGGACGGGCCGATGCCGACACGTTCTGGCTCGGCCTTGGCCTGATCGCATTTCTCGATGCGCTGCGCCTGAGCATATTTGACGGTTCGCTGGCGATGATGGGCTGGCTGGTCATCCTGTTTTTCACCGCTGCGGTGCATATCAACCGGCTGCGCGACGCGGGCCGTCAGGGGCCGCTGGTCATTGTGCCGCTGGCCGCGGGTGTGATGGCCAAGATGGTGACAGCGCTTGTTGCGGTGACGATCGCCATGCTGCCCATGTTCATGCGCCATCTCGAAGAGGCCGGTATAGACCTGAATGATCCGGCGGCGGTGCAGGCCGCAGGGCAGGACCCCGAGATCGTGGAGGGCTTCCAGCGCCGCATGGTGGAGAACGAAGCGGAGACACTGGCTGCCTTCGCGTCCGGCGACTGGCCGTCGGCCATTGCCTTCTGGGCGGTGGTGTTCCTGATCGGATTCTGGTTCGCCCGCATGCCACGCAAGGGGTAAGGGACAGCTTTCCTCGTCGTCCTTCGAGACGTTCGCGACGCTCACCTTCACAGATGAGGGCTTGTGGTCAGACCGGGGGGGCTACCTCATTCACCGCGCCGAACACCTCGGTGAAGGCGGATTTGAGCGCGTAGTCGGCATCCTCCATCGTCACCGGCAGGCCCAGCCCGGCAAGACTGGTCACGCCATAGCGTGGGTCGGTGATGCCACACGGCACGATCCCGGCAAAGTGGGAGAGGTCGGGTTCCACATTCAGCGCAATGCCGTGAAACGAAATCCAGCGGCGCAGGCGTATGCCGATGGCGGCAATCTTGTCCTCGCGCTCCGGTCCGTCCATTTCGGTGCGGTCCACCCACACGCCGACCCGGTCGCAGCGGCGCTCGCCTTTCACGTTGAAGCGGCCCAGCGCGCCGATGATCCAGCTTTCGAGGTTATTGACCAGCTTGCGCGCATCGCGGCCCCGCTCGCGCAGATCCAGCATCACATAAGCCACGCGCTGGCCGGGTCCGTGATAGGTGAATTCCCCGCCCCGGCCCGTGCGGTAGACCGGAAAACGCCCCGGCTCACGCAGGTCAGACACATCGGCGCTCGTGCCGGCGGTATAGAGGGCGGGGTGCTCAAGGAGCCACACCAGCTCGCCGGCCTCGCCTCGGTAAATCGCTTCCACGCGCGCTTCCATGGCCGCTACGGCTGTCTCGTAATCGACCGGCACTGCAGAAATAGCCCATTCCACGGTTTTTTGTGCGATTGCGGCCATGTTGATTAACGCCTCGGAAACCGGCCCGGAACATCGTGGGTCAAGGCCCGGGTTTCAAGTGATCCGTCAGGGTCGCTAGCAGGGCAAGGCAAAAGGTCACTCATGAGTCAGCTTGGCGCGGTTCAGATCGAGATTTCCGTCCTTCTCGGGCGGTCGCGCCTGCCCATCCAGCAGTTTCTGCGCATGGGTCGTGGCGCGGTGATTCCGCTTGATGCCGCCGAGCAT
Organism: Maricaulaceae bacterium; assembly: GCA_050485925.1. GTDB lineage: Bacteria > Pseudomonadota > Alphaproteobacteria > Caulobacterales > Maricaulaceae > Glycocaulis. The sequence continues at coordinate 5,153 of JBJHCI010000007.1, read as the reverse complement.
GACGAGGTGTGGATCCTCGCCAACAACCACCCTATCGCGCGCGGTGAGATTGTGATCCAGGGGGATCATGTCGCCGTTTCGATAACCGGCGCTGCAGATGTGCAGGACTATTTCGCGGCCTGATGGGCGGGTTATCATCCGCGCAGTGAGGGGCTTCCCTTTCGCCTCAGCACTTGCTAAACGCCCGTCCTCCAGTTTGCGGCCGTGGCGGAACTGGTAGACGCGCAGCGTTGAGGTCGCTGTGGGGCAACCCGTGGAAGTTCGAGTCTTCTCGGCCGCACCAATTTCCCCTCTGGTTGGGGCGACGACACAGAACACCCGGCACGGTTCGTCCGCGCCGGGTGTTTTTTTGGTGTGATTTCTCGCCTATCCGCCCTGTGCCCGGCTCGCTAAAGTGTGCTGCTCGCGTTAGGCTGAGTGCCTTATTCCTGCCGTGCTGGGGCAGAATGCTCCGGTCAGTCTGATGGACAAGAGGCAATCGATCCGGTGCGTGTGATCCTTCAATCGATACGATATCTGGCGGCCTTAACCGCCACGCTGGCTCTAGTGCACGGCACGCCTGCCGCCGGCATGGCGGCCGGCCAGGAAGCTGAGCAAAGCACCCCGTCGCTTCCCACCGGGTTATCCTTGCGCGGGGGCTGGCAGCCTGGCCCGCAGCTGGACAGTGCGCGCGCAGGCCTGGGCGCGGTAGTGCTGGAGGGAAAGGTCTACGCCGCGGGCGGTGCGGGCCGGGTCACGCCGCGCGACAATTTCGAGATGCTGGACCCGGCGCTCAATCGCTGGCTTGTCCTGTCGCCGCTGTCGGAAGGGCTGGAACGGTTTGCCATTGCGGTGGCCGATGGGCGGATATGGGTGGCGGGAGGTTACAGCACGGAGTCCGGGCGCGAGCCGGTCACCTCGATGTGGTCCTATGACCCGGAAAACGATGTCTGGCAGAGCGAGCCGCCTATGCCGGCTGCGCGCGCCGCGTTCGCCATGGTGAGCCATGAAGGCCGACTTTATGCCGTGGGCGGCGCTGACGAGCCGGGCGGCGTGTTTATTTTTGACCTTGAAGAGCGGGAGTGGTCCACGCTGGGAGCGCCCGATGCCGTTCGCCGGCGTGATGCTGGTGTGGCGCTGGTCGATGGCGAGATATGGTTTTCAGGTGGTATATCGGGCCGGCGGGCTTTGGCCCGGGTCGATATCTACAATATTGCGGGGCAGGCTTGGCGGGCCGGGCCGGACCTGCCCGAGCCGCGCGCAGGCCACGCATTTGTATTTGACGGCGCGCGCCTGCTGGCGATCGGCGGGCGGGGAGAAGATCTGCGGTCGACCCATGATACCGTCTTTGCCATCGAGCCTGGCGGGACGGGCTGGCGAACGGCCCTTGCCCTGCCCAGCGCTCGCACCGAGGCTGCGGCCGTGTCATTGAACGGAAAGGTGTATGTGATCGGCGGCGGCGTCGGCGGCGGATTTTTCGCACCCTTTACCGCGCTGGACAGCGTCGACATTCTGCTAACGCCACGTTAACGCGGCAACCAATTTGCAAGAATGGCGGTGAGGCCCCTGCCGGGCGTTTCGGAACGGGACACCATGAAGCCGCGCTTGAAATCCAGCCGCGCCGCGCGCGATCTTATCAAGGCCCATGAGGCCTTTTTGTCTGAAGCAGCCCCGCGTGGCCGCCGCTGGGTAGTGGGGTATGGTCATACCGCGGCTGCCAGGCAGGGCCAGACCGTAAGCCGGGAGGATGGCGAGCTTCTCCTGCTCTATGATGTCTTACAGGCCGAAGCGGCCATTGAGACCGCGGTGGGGGAAGACCTGCCGGGAGCGATGCGCGACGCGCTTGTCTCGTTTGCCTGCTCCATCGGCACAGGTGCGTTCAAGGTGTCCGACGTGGCGCGCCTGTCACGCGATGGCCGCCATCTGGAAGCGGCGGCGGCGCTGGAAACCTGGGTACGCGCCGAGGAGGAGGGCCGGCTGGTCGTTTCCGAGCGGCTGGTGCGCCGGCGCGCGGCGGAAAAAGCGCTCTATCTTAAAGGCCTGCAGTCGCAGGAAGCCGCGCCTGCCGCCACGTTGCAGTCCGAAACCCGCAGCGTTGGTGAACCGCCGGCTGCCGCGCCGCGCCTTGGCCCGCTCGTCGATCTCGAACTGGAATTCGTTGATCCGCCCGAGCCGGGAGGGATGGTGGTGGACGTGCCCGGCGAACCTGCCTCGGCATCCCTCGTAGAAAGCCCCTCAGAACCCGCTACAGAGCCGTCTGCCGATTCCGGGAGTGTGCTCCGACCGGAGGAGACGGAGGCGTCTGGCGAGGCTCCTGCGGCCGCTGAGAGCGTGCCGGAGACCCGTCCCGGCGAGGACGCGGCGCGCAGTGTGATGGCGCGTATGACCGCGCAGATGTCACAGACGCTCAGCGTGCCCGCGCCACGGCCTGAATCCGAACCGGAAGCCACGCCAGAGCCGGAACCGGAGCCGGTTCGCCCTGACGCGGTGCTGGGTTTCAGCTTCTTGACCGCTCAGCCGGTCAAGCCCGCTCCCGCACCGGCCCGGTCCGGCCCGGTGCCGGTATATGGCGGAGCGGTCGGCACTGTAGCGGTCGAAACGCCGGCCAGCGCGCTCGCGATCGCCAAAGACCCGGTCCGCGGGGACAGCCCGGCTCAGGCCACCGGCTATTCCGGAGAAGTGCAGGCGGTGGGGCGTCCGGCCGACACCGATGACGACGAGGAGGAAGCCGACACTGCCGATGGTGAGGACCTTCACCCCGGCGTGCTGACCGGGTCCGCACCTGAACGCCAGCCCGCGCCGCCAGTGGCGGCGGTCCAGGGTGCGGCGCCTCGTCCGGCGGGAGGCGGCAACTGGGTGTTTCTGGCCAATCTCGTGGCCGGTCTTGCACTGACCGGCCTTGGTATATGGGACATTCTCGCCCAGGACGCGAACGGGGCGTCTGTCGAGTTCGGCTGGTTCGGGCCGGTCGCAGCAGCGATGGGCGTGGTGCTGGTAATCGCGTCCGGCTGGATGCTGATTTCACGGCGCAAGCCCGCCGCCAGCGAACCGTCATGGGACGAGGAAGATCAGGCCTGACGCGCGCCGCGCTTGACCCATAGGCCGGGCGTGGTATCTCGCCTGCCATGATAGCAAACCAATACCCGACGCTGGAATTCCCCTTGGGGGAGACCGCAGAGATGCTGCGCGACACCGTGCGCAGCTTTGCTTCCGACAATATCGCGCCTCTTAGCGCCGAGATTGATGCCAAGGACGAGTTCCCGCATCACCTCTGGCGCGAGATGGGCGAGTTGGGTCTTCTCGGCATCACTGTCGGCGAGGAATATGGCGGAGCAGGGCTCGGCTATCTCGAACACGTGATCGCGATGGAGGAAATCTCACGCGCCTCTGCCTCGGTGGGCCTGTCCTACGGCGCACACTCAAACCTGTGCGTCAACCAGATCAAGCTCAACGGCAATGACGCCCAGCGGGAGAAATACCTGCCCAAACTCGTCTCCGGCGAGCATGTCGGCGCGCTCGCCATGAGCGAGCCGGGTGCGGGCTCTGACGTCGTTTCCATGCGCCTGAAGGCCGAAAAGAAGGGCGACCGCTACGTCCTCAATGGCTCGAAGATGTGGATCACCAACGGGCCGAGCGCGGACGTGCTGGTGGTCTATGCCAAGACCGACCCTAATGGCGGCTCCAAGGGCATTACCGCCTTCCTGATCGAGAAGGACATGAAGGGTTTCTCCGTCGCCCAGAAGCTCGACAAGCTGGGCATGCGCGGCTCTGAAACCGGCGAGTTGGTATTTGAAGACTGCGAAGTGCCAGAAGAGAACGTGCTCGGCGGCGTGGGCCAGGGCGTGCGCGTGCTGATGAGCGGGCTCGACTATGAGCGCGCCGTGCTGTCAGCCGGCCCGATCGGCATCATGCAGGCCTGCATGGATGTGGTCATGCCCTACATCCATGAGCGCAAGCAGTTCGGCAAAGCCATTGGCGAGTTCCAGCTGATCCAGGGCAAGATCGCCGACATGTACACACGCATGAATGCCAGCCGCGCCTATGTATATGCGGTGGCGCAGGCCTGTGATGCCGGCAAGACAACCCGCAAGGACGCTGCGGGCGCGATCCTCTTTGCTGCCGAAACGGCAACCCAGTGCGCGCTCGATGCGATCCAGATCCTCGGCGGGAACGGCTATATCAACGAATATCCGACGGGGCGTTTGCTGCGCGACGCCAAGCTCTATGAGATCGGCGCCGGGACCAGCGAGATCCGCCGCTGGCTGATCGGTCGGGAATTGTTCGGCGAGAGCGCGTAGGTTTTTCACTATTAACAACAAAATTTGACATAAATTTTTGTTTGCGTCATGATCTCTGTTCATACGGGACGGAGAGCATCATGGCGCACGAAACCGTACAGGCCTGGGGGGCCTCCGTGGCCCACCTGCCGACCAAATCAGCCAAAATCCGCGCGTTGGCCAAGCAGGGCTTGAAACGGGCTGATATCGCGCGGGCGCTGGATATCCGCTATCAGCACGTGCGCAATGTTCTGGTGGCGGATGAGGAACGCCGCGAGGCCAAGCCCATAAAACCGGAATCGGTGACAGTTTCTGTTGATAGTGCCGGGCGCGTGTTGATACCGGCGGCGTTCCGTGAGTGGTTCGGCCTGCAGGAGGGCAGCCGTCTGGTGCTCAGTGCTGGTCCTGACGGGCTGGAGCTGATGCCGCCTTCGCGCGCAGCCGGCAAGGCGCGCGCGCTTCTAAGGCCGTTTCTGGAGCCGGGCCTTGGCCTGTCGGATGAGCTGATCGCGGACCGCCGCGCGGAGGCGGCCCGTGAAGACGGGTGAGGGCGCGGTTCTGGACGCGTCGGCCCTGCTGGCGGTTCTGCTGGGCGAGCCGGGAGCGGCACATATAGAGCGCTATCTGCCCGACGCGGTGATGTCTGCGGTCAATCTGAGCGAGGTGGCGGGCAAGCTCATGGAGAAGGGCGCGCCAGCCGAAGCGGTCAGACAGGCTATCGCGGCTGTGGGCCTTGAAGTGATCGCGTTTGACGAGGCGCAGGCCATGGTGGCGGCAGATTTGCGGGTGCGCAGCCGCGCGCTGGGCCTCTCTCTCGGCGATCGGGCCTGCATCGCGCTTGGCGAGATGCGGGGTGCCAGCGTCGTGACGTGTGACCGGGTCTGGTCGGAGCTCGAG
>JBJHCI010000006.1:0-15628 GCA_050485925.1 Maricaulaceae bacterium | reverse complement strand
GATTACAAGGCCCTGATCCGATGCCGCAAGCTCATCACCTATGAGGATGAGCGCACAGGGCGCGCCGCCAAGGGTGGCAATTAGATGTCGTATCAAGCCTATCAGAGCGCCGCGTCGCGCAGCGAAGACCCTCGCTCGACCGAATACAGGCTGTTCGGGCAGGTGACCAGGGCGCTGCTGCAGGCGCGTGATCTGGGACCGGAGGCGATCGGTAAGCGCGCGGACGCCCTGGACTGGAACCGCCGGATGTGGACGGCGTTCGCAGCCGATTGCAGCAGTGAAGGCAACCAATTGCCCGAATCCCTGCGCGCCGCGATCATTTCGCTGTCGATTTTCATCTCGCGTCAGACCAGTGCGGCGATCCGTGACAATGATGAGCTTGATACGCTGATTGAGCTTAACCGCACCATCATGCAGGGGTTGGCCCCCGCCTCTGCGCAGGCCTCAGAGGCGCAGCCGGCGGCCTGAGGCTGGCCGCCAGGGCGGCGAATTTTTCCACCCCGGCTGAAACGGCCCGGCAGTTTTCGCCGGGTGCGCCAGTCTTGTGTGTGACCCGGAATATTATCCATCAAAAACAATATGCTAGGCCGTGCCGGCTGTAAGCCGGAACGGCACGGGGTTTGCGCATGCGCAAGCGGGACAAAACGTCCGTAACCCACTTCCAGAATGGAGGAACCCCACAATGTACAACTCCGTGAACACGAACTACGGGGCGATGGTCGCCCTGCAGAACCTGAACAAGACCAATATGGAACTGCAAACCACCCAGAACCGGATCAATACCGGTCTGAATATCGCAAGCGCGAAGGATAATGGCGGCATCTACGCCATTGCCCAGCGCATGCGTGCGGATGTCAGTGCCTACGGTGTTGTTCAGGACAGTCTGAACCGCGGTATTTCGACCGTTGACGTCACCCTTGCCGCGGGTGCAGCGATTTCCGATCTGCTGATCGAAATGAAGGAAAAGGCCCTGGCCGCTGGCGATACCTCGCTGGATTCGGCCAGCCGCACGGCATTGAACGAGGACTTCAAGGCGTTGCGCGACCAGATCGCGACCATCGTCGAGAATGCCGAGTTCAACGGGCTCAACCTGATCGACGGTAGTGCAACAGACGGGTTCATCGCGCTGGCGAATTCGGACGGGTCGAAGACGATTACGGTGGATACCGAGAATCTTTCTCTTTCGGGTACCATTGTGACGCTGAGCTCTACCGCTTCGTTCGCGACGGCGACCCAGGCATCGGATATCGCTTCGCAGATCGGCACGTCTCTTGATCTGGTCAATGGCGCGCTCGCGCGTCTGGGTACCAAATCAAAGGCGCTGGAGATCCATCAGACTTTCGTCACGAAACTTTCCGACGCTCTGGAAAGCGGCATCGGCAATCTTGTCGATGCGGACATGGCAAAGGAGTCTGCCAAGCTTCAGTCCCTGCAGGTCAAGCAGCAGCTTGGCGTTCAGGCGCTGTCGATTGCCAATGCGGCTCCCCAGTCGGTTCTGGGCTTTTTCAGGTAGGTTCGGACAAGGGGCCGCTTCCCGCATGGGGGCGGCCCTTTTTCTACCCGCCAGACGCATTAAGATATTGTTATTAATTAATTGAATCTAAAGCATCTTTCCGATTCGTTGCTAGGCAAAGTATGCCGACCCGGCAATCTTTGCCCGGCTTTTTGGCGCTTACTGGGCACATTCTGCCCGGGTGGGTTGTCGCAGCGATTCAAAAAAATCCTGTAACCATCAGAATTATATAGAAAAATACAGATTTTATGCTGGCGCTTGTCCGTTTGGCCCCAGCCTTGCTGATGCGATGGTGGGTCAGAAGGCCTGTCGTGCAAAACGCGCGTCACACCATAGAACGTGAAAGGAGCCAAGAAATGGCTAGTGTAAATACCAATGTGGGCGCGATGGTCGCCCTGCAAAACCTCAACCGCACCAATCAGGAACTGCAAACTGTCCAGAACCGGATCAATACCGGCCTGAACATTGCCAGCGCCAAGGACAATGGCGGTATCTACGCCATCGCCCAGAACATGCGTGCGGAAGTCGGCAGCCTGCGTGCTGTCAACAACTCCCTCGATCTTGCCACTTCTGTCGTTGACGTGGCTCTCGCCGCGGGCGATGCCATCTCCGATCTTCTGATCGAGATGAAAGAAAAGGCACTCGCGGCGTCTGACGTTTCTCTGGACAGCGCCTCGCGCACTGCCCTGAACGAGGACTTCAAGGCCCTGCGCGACCAGATCAACACGATCGTTGAAAACGCCGAGTTCAACGGCTCGAACCTGATCGACGGTTCGATGACCGGCGGCATTTCGGCACTGGCCAACGCCAAGGGCACGAACACGATCAGCGTCGCGGACGAGGACTTCACCTTCTCCGGTTCGATCATGTCGATCACGGCGGGCACCGAAATCGATACCCAGACCAATGCGGCGGATGTGGTGTCTGATATCGAAGCCACTCTGACGGCCCTCAACTCGGCGCTTTCGCGTCTGGGTACGGGTTCGAAGTCGCTGGAAATCCACAAGACGTTCGTCTCCAAGCTGTCTGACTCGCTCGAAGCGGGTATCGGCAACCTGGTCGACGCCGATCTCGCGAAGGAGTCGGCGCGTCTGCAGTCCCTGCAGGTCAAGCAGCAGCTTGGCGTTCAGGCGCTGTCGATCGCCAACTCGGCACCGTCCACGGTGCTGGGCTTCTTCCGCTAGGTTAGTGGTGGGGAGAGTGGCGGGGGCATTACGTGGGGTTCTGCCTCCGCCGCTTTCTTTCCAGCTCTGATACGCTTTGTGAAACACCTGCTGCACGAGGATAGTTTTCGATAGGGGGAAGGGGGCGCTGCGCCATGAGTTCCGGCGCCAACCTGGTAATGACAATGAGCACGATAACCTCAGTTTCCATGAATGAGCCCGGTGCGGTCCCGGTTGTGTCGCCGTCATACGGCTCTTCGCAGGCAAGCCAGCGCGCAGGGGCCTCTGCGGTCCAGCCGACTGATGCCGCCACCCGCCAAGGCTCTTCCGATTCCCGCGACGTGTTGCGCCAGAGCGAGGCGATCGAACAATTGCGTAGCTCGCTCAGTGAAAATGCGCGTACGCGCCTGCAGATCGAGCGCGATGAAGAACGCAATGGCCGCTTCGTCTACAAGCTCGTGAACCCGGAAACGGGCGAGGTGCTGCGCCGCTGGCCGCCGGAGAAATTCGGTGATCTGATCAACTTCCTGAAGCAGGAAGGCGCTGGCTCGTTGAACGAGCGCGCCTGAGCGCCCGGCAGAATTTTACCGCCCGCACTCGGCAGAAACGTTCCCCGTACCCCGGGATGACCGGGGGGCAAGAATCGCGTTTGCCGCACAACATATTGAATTTAATAGTAATTATGGCCATTAACCGTAATGGCCCCGCTCTTGCTCCAGTCGTGCGTGAACGGTCGCGAAAGGGCGACCTGGCTGACTGGGAGAAGACCAATGGCGCTGAGCGTCCAAACAAATGTTTCGGCGATGATCGCCCTGCAGAACCTGAACAAAACCAATTCGGAACTGCAGACAACCCAGAACAGGATCAATACCGGGCTGCGCATTGGCGGTGCCAAGGACAATTCTTCCGTTTTTGCGGTGGCTCAGTCCATGCGTGCTGATATCGGAGCCCTCGGTTCGGTGAAGACCTCGCTAGACCGCGCGGTGTCAATCGGGGACGTGGCGATTGCGGCGGGCGAGTCCATCTCCGACCTCCTCATCGAGATGCGTGAGAAGGCGACCGCCGCCATGGACGCGTCGATCGACAGCTTCTCCCGGGCTGCCTACAACAGCGACTTCCGTGCGCTGATGGACCAGATCAACGTGATCCTTGCCAATGCCGAATTTGACGGCGCAAACATGCTCAATGGCTCGATCACGGGTGGTATCGGATTCCTGGCAGACGCGGACGCGGCCCGGACTGTGACGTTGAATACCCAGGATATGAGCTTCTCTGGCGCGATCATCACACTCGCCAGCACGGCAAGCCTTGGCACGGTCACGTTGGCGGCCTCTGCGGTTTCCTTTGTCAATGCGAGCCTTGACAATGTGAACGCGGCGCTGGCCCGGCTGGGGTCGGATCTGAAGAAGATGGAGGCTCACCGAACCTTTATCGGGAAGCTGACCGATAGCCTGACCGCCGGCGTGGGCAATCTCGTGGATGCTGACCTCGCCAAGGAGAGTGCGCAGCTGACTGCCCTGCAGGTCAAACAGCAGCTTGGGGTGCAGGCGCTCTCGATCGCCAACTCCGAGCCGCAGATCATCCTGTCCCTGTTCGGGCGCTAACTGTCCCGAAGCATCAACGAAAAAGGGCGGGACCGTCGGTCCCGCCCTTCTTTTTTTGGCGGCAGGGCTAGTTTTCAGAACGCCTTGGAGATGGTGAACAAGGCGGTGGCATTGCTCTCGCGCGTATCCTCCGAGGTGTCGACATAGGCCAGTTCGAAATCGACGCCGAGCGTGCTCCACGCGACGCCTAGGCGCCAGTCCCACTTGTCGTCGCCATCCCCATCAAGGTCGCCAAAGGCGCCGGTCTCGTAGCCGAGACCGCCGACCAGTGACAGGCCGGTGTCGCCAATGGGGAACGCGCCCTCGTAATAGAGATAGAGATTATCCTCTCCACCGATATTGTCCTGATCGGGCGCGTAGGCGAAGCCGAAGGTGGATTCCAGCGGCCCGGTCTCGAAACCGATCGAGCCATAAACCTCCCAGTAATGGGTGTCCGATGCGCCGGGATAGGTATAGACCAGAACACCGATATCGAACTCGGCACCGCCAGCCTCAAATCCGAAGCCGGCATAAAGGTCCAGCTCCAGTTCAGAACTGCCTACGGGCTCGATGCTGGATGCCCAGGTGCCCACATAAAAGCCGCTGGGTAGGGTCAGGTCGAACCCACCCTGAATGGCGGGATCCTTGTCAGACAGCGATACGCCGCGAAAGCGGTAATCACTGACCAGTGCCACATTGGCTTCGATGGCGATCTCCTCGGCATGAGCAGTCGGAGTGGCAAGGGCGAGGGCCGATACGCCAAGGGCGAGCGCCGTGGGCAGGGCGGCCAGTCTGCGTGATACGTGGTTTGTCATAGGTATATCCTGTCTCTATTTGCGACCGCCTCGCATCCGGCCAAGTCGATGGGAAGGCTTGCGGACCGTTTCGGCGGCATCCGCAAAGGTCTGCCTCGGGCCGGGCCAGCCCTTACGGGCGGGGTTGGGGCCGTTACAGTCCAGAATGGTCACACGAAACAGGCGTTGCCGGCTCTGCCTCTGCCGTTCCGGGCGCGTCGTGCGAGGTGCGCTGCTCCCGCTGGAAGGCTCAGGCAGTATCGTTTCGGGTATTGGCATGCCTGCCCCGGAATGACCTGCGTAGGGCGGCCGGGCGGGCGTGAAGTCCGCCCGGCGCGCCGGCTCTGTTACGCTGTGGCCGGGGCTTTTTCCTTTCCCGGCAGGAATTCCGGATAGGCGCTGTGGCCAAGCTCGGTGTAGTCGCCGCCTACCGTCTCTTCATCGGGCTTCAGGCGGATGCCGACCGTGATTTTCAGCACCAGGAAGGCGACAAAGCTGGCCGCGAAGACAAAGGCGCCGATGGCGCCAATGCCGATGGCCTGGGTGACGAAGTCGGCATCAGGATTGGTCAACGGCACAGCCAGCGTACCCCAGATGCCGGCAAACAGGTGGACCGGAATCGCCCCCACCACATCATCAAGGCGCAGCTTCTCCAGAAGGACGGCCCCGAAAGTGGCGATTACACCGCCCGCGCCACCGATCAGTATGGCCTGACCGATGGTCGGGGTGAGCGGTTCGGCCGTGATGGATACCAGGCCGGCCAGGGCGCCGTTGAGTACCGCGCCCAAATTGGCCTTGCCGCGCCCGAGCGCCAGGGTCAGCAGATAGGTGGCGACCACGCCGCCAGCTGCCGCCATGTTGGTATTGGCGAAAATCTGCGCGACGGCAGTGGCATCGGCTGCCGAGCCGAGGGCCAGCTGGGATGCGCCGTTAAAGCCGAACCAGCCCAGCCACAGGATGAAGGTGCCGAGTGTTGCGAGTGGCAGACTGGAAGAGTGCATGGGCACGGCGTTACCATCGACGAAGCGTCCGGTACGCGCGCCGAGCAGGATGATACCGGCCAACGCGGCCCAGCCGCCTACAGAATGGACGATGGTGGAACCGGCAAAGTCGGAGAAGCCCAGCTCGTCCAGCCAGCCCTCACCCCAGGTCCATGAACCCTGAAGCGGGTAGATGACCGCCGTCAGCACAACCACGAAGAGGAAGAAGGCGCCGATCCGCACCCGCTCGGCGACCGCGCCGGACACGATGGAGGCCGTGGTGGCCACAAATACCATCTGGAAGAACCAGTCTGAGGCAGTGGCATAGCCATTGGCGGCTACATCGATCACCTCGTCGCCTGTCAGCTCGTCCGGTCCCCACGGGAAGGGGATGCCGAAATACCCGCCGCTCTGGTCCACACCGTAATACATCAGATTATAGCCGACGGCGTAGAACATGATGCCGGCAATGGAGTAAAGGCCGATGTTTTTCAGGCAGATGGCCGCAGCGTGCTTGGCGCGGACCGAACCCGCCTCCAGCATGGCAAACCCCGCCGCCATCCACATGACAAGGAAGCCGCCGATCAGAAAAAGGAAGGTATTGAAGACGTAGGCCGTCTCCTCGCTGACCTCGGCGTGGGCGGGCGCGGCCAGTGCCAGCGAGCCGCCCAGAAGAAGGGCACCGGCCCATGCACCATGGCGCGCGCGCGTGGACAGTCCGGCCCGGTCTTGAGCCAACTCAGTCTTGCGTATCATGAAAATGTCCCCTTTGAAGCGTTCTGCAGCCGGGTGTCCGGCGGGAATGCGGAAGGGACAGGTGAAGGCAGTGCGGGCCGTGTGTCGGCCCGGCCTTGAACATGTCTGTGTCTGACAGCATCGCCGTCTCCTCCGCTTCGAGCGGCGGTCGTGTCACGGCGTATTTGCAGGGTGCAGGCGGTCTCAAGGCCGCCCTTGTCACAAGAGCTTTGCAGAGCGGTTGATGCGGCGCAACATGGAATTCGGCGATTTTCGTTGCAGCGCAAAATTCGTGACAATTTTGCAGCAGTTTGAATCTGCACCAGTAATTTTATCTGATATATCTTTTGCAGATAGCAGAAAGCGGGGCCGTGTGGGCACGGCCCCAAGTTATCTGCAAATGCGCGTCGCGATGACCGCGCTTCAAGCCGTCAGTGTGGATAGCCGCGAGTCAATGAGATCATTAACAGGCAGTACCATTCGAGAGTTTTTTCTGATTTATGTTTGAAAAAGGGGCGCGTCTGCCCGCATCCTGAGCAAGGCTCCCCGGCTGCCCGACTCACGCCAGTATCGCTATCGCAACATGCAAGCGGTCCGGGGAGCAGGCCATGAGCAGGGACACGTTTCTGGCCTATGGCCGTCAGGATATAAGCGAGGAGGACATTGCCGCTGCCGCCCGCGTGCTGCGGTCCGGCTTTCTGACCACCGGTCCTGAAATTCCCGCCTTCGAGGCCGAATTTGCCAGCTATACCGGCGCCGCCCATGCGGTTGCCTGCTCGAACGGCACGGCGGCGCTGCATCTGGCGCTCGATGCGCTGGGTATCGGCGCGGGCGATGTGTGCATCGTGCCCGCCATCACCTTCATGGCGACGGCCAATGCCGCACGCTATTGCGGGGCGGATGTGGTGTTCGCCGATGTGGACACTGCCACCGGCCTGATGACGTCGGACACGCTCATAGCTGCGCTGGAGCGGGCGGGAAGCCGGGCGAAGGCGGTGCTGCCGGTGCATCTGGCTGGCGTGCAGTGCGACATGGAAGCCGTTCACGCGATCGCGCGCAAGGCGGCGTTGAAAATCGTGGAGGATAGCTGTCACGCTATCGGCTCTGTGCGCGCAGATGGCGGCATGGCGGGCGATGCGCGCTGGTGCGATGCGGCGGCTTTTTCCTTTCACCCGGTCAAGACTCTGACGACGGGGGAGGGAGGAATGATCACCACCAACGATCCCGCCCTGGCTGCAACCATGGACCGTCAGCGCAGCCATGGTATTGAACGGGATACGGCGCGTTTCCAGCGTGCGCAAGGCGCACGCGAGCCCTGGTATCACGAAATGGCGTCCCTGGGGTGGAATTACCGCCTGCCGGATATCAATGCCGCGGTCGGCCGATCCCAGCTTGCCCGGATGGGCCAGTTCGCGGTCAAGCGCCGTGCGTTGACGGCTGCCTATCGCGAGCATCTGGCTCCGCTAGCGCCGCTGGTGACCCTGCCGGATGATCCGGCGGGCCAGAATTCGTGCCGGCACCTGATGAATGTCCAGATCGACTTCGCGGCCGCGCGGCGCAGCCGGGCGAATGTGATGGAGGCGCTAAAGGCGCGCGGTATTGGCAGTCAGGTCCACTACATTCCGGTCCACACCCAGCCCTACTACCGCGCTCTCTATGGCGAACAGCGCCTGCCGGGTGCGGAAGCCTATTATGTGCGGACATTATCCCTGCCGCTCTTCACACAGATGGAGGAGAGCGATGTGGAGCGCGTCTGCGCTGCCTTGAGCGAGGAGTTGGGCTAACCCTCGAACGTACGGCTCAGCACGGTCTGCAGTGAGCGCGCATCGAGGCGTTCGGGATTGCTGTCGGAGCTGTAGGAGAACCCGTCAGGCGCGCGCCGGGCCCCGCTCTCCAGCCAGTGCTCAATAAGCTGGGTGTGATGGGCAGGTACGATCACATAGCGGTCGTCCAGCTCCACGGTGGAGCGGGCGTCATCCTCCGGCACCATCACCTCGTGCAGTTTTTCGCCGGGGCGGATGCCAATGATCTTATGGGGCAAAGACGGGGCGAGCGTGCGAGCAAGGTCGACCGTGCTCATCGAGGGGATTTTCGGCACGAACACTTCCCCGCCCTTGGCCATGGCGAGCGAGGAGAGCACGAAATTCACGCCCTGAGGCAGGGTGATCCAGAAGCGCGTCATGCGCTCGTCCGTGATCGGCAAATGATCAGCGCCCTCAGCGATCAGCTTGTTGAAGAAGGGCACGACGGAGCCGCGCGAGCCGACCACATTGCCATAGCGCACGACCGAGAAGACCGGCCCGTCTTCCCCGCCCATATTCTGGGCGGCAGAGAAGATCTTGTCGGAGGCGAGCTTGGAGGCGCCATAGAGATTGACGGGATTGGCCGCCTTGTCGGTGGAGAGCGCGCAGACATGTTTCACGCCACGCTTGATGGCCGCGCGGACCACGTTCTCGGCACCGAACACATTGGTCCTGATGCACTCGAACGGATTGTACTCCGCGATCGGCACGTGTTTGAGCGCGGCGGCGTGGATCACCACGTCAACGCCGCGCATGGCCATGTCTAGCCGCCCCTCGTCACGGACATCGCCAATAAAGTATCGCATGAACGGATAGCGCTCGGTGGGGAAGAGCTGCGCCATCTCGTACTGCTTGAGCTCGTCGCGTGAGAACACGATGAGCTTTTTCGGTTTGAACTCCTCGATCACCGTTCTCACGAACTGGTGCCCGAACGAGCCGGTGCCGCCGGTGACCAGCACCGTCTTCCCGTCCAGATTCATGCGCGGGTTGCGGAAATCGCGGCCGAGGAAAAGCTGGTCCATTCGCTCCTTGGCGGATGAAGGCAGCGCCCCCTTCGGGGTGGTGGCGGCAAGCGGGCTCATGGCACCTCGCGAGGTTCAAAACGGTTCGAATCGCTTGGCGTTAACCATTGCGCCTCAGGCGTTAACGCTCTCTTAGGCCTGGTTACAAGGTGTGGTCCCCAAATACAGCTTCCTAACACTTTGTTTGCCACGCCTGTGCGATCCTGCAGGGGTATAATTCCATCGGGAGCTTTCTGGGCGTGTTTGTCGGGATCACAGGAGATGTGTTGGGGGCGTGGTTCCAGTCCCAGAACGCGGTGCGCACAGCTGCCGTGAACCCCAAAGCCATGCTTGAAAAAACCCTGGGCTCGACGCGTGACAAGTCCGTCCTGCCGCCCTGGGATCCGCGCGGCGAGATCAGGGCGCTGGAGGATATCAGGCGCTCCGTGTTGGCGAGCGGGAAGTTTTTCGAGGCCGGGTCGAAAGCGTTTTCCGGGCTGAATGTCAGCTCGGACGAGAAAAAGCTGTACGAGATATACTCCGGCCTCCGCGCCCTGCAATCGCTGGCCGCTGCCGGGTCCGAGCGCGGTGCCAGCCAGACCGATCTCAATTTCTGGAACCGGCGTTTCCAGGAAGGCCTGGAACAGATGAGCGCCTATTTCTCCAAGCTGCAGCTTGACGAAATTTCCGTGCTCCAGAACAAGAATCTCTCCCGCGCTGAGAGCGAGGTGGTGGTGTCGCGCGGGGTCAGTGAATATACCACCGGCATTATCCATCGCGGCCCGGCCGATCAGGAAGTGGCAGCTTTCGACGGCGATACGCGCTTTGTCATCAATGTACGCAAGATGGGTGTCGACATTCAGGTCGATATTGATCTGGCCGATATGGGCGCGACGCCACGTACCATGGCCAATGTCACCGATTTCATCAATCAGCGCCTGGAAGCCAGCGAGATCGTCACTCGCTTTTCCGCCACCCGCGTCGGTGAGGTGGGCCCAGCCGGCATCGTGACGGCCAATGACTGGGCGTTGCTCATCAATGGCGTGTTGACCGAGCAGATATCCTTCTCCGCGCCGGAATCGCGGCCGGCCATCTTCATGGCGGGCGTTTCGGGCACGGGCGACAATGCCGCAGGTCAGCTGACCAAGATCATCGGCGTGGACGATGATCCGATGGTCGCTTTCGCGCGCCGGATTGAAGCGGATTATACCACGAGCCAGGTGCCGGTGCCCGGCAGCGATGACACACGCATATCCTCGCAGGCCAATGCGCTGAAGATCGAGGCGATCACGCAAGGGCCCGATGGCGGCATCTATGTGGTCGGGCGGACGAGTGCGGGCGTTGCCGGCCAGGAGATCAAGGGCGAATCCGACCTCGTCCTCATGCGCTATGACTCCAACGGCAAACAGGTCTGGAGCCGGGTGCTCGGCGCAGCCGGAGAGGCCAATGGCGCCTCGGTCGCTGTCGACAGCGCTGGCAATATCGTTGTTGCCGGTTCGGTCAAGGGCGGGCTAGGCGGCACAAGCAATCTGGGCGGCGAAGATTCCCTTGTCGTGAAATTCAACGCTGATGGTGTGGAGCAATGGGCCCAGCGTTTCGGCGCGGCGGGCGACGACCGGGCCAATGGCGTCACCATCGGTCAGGACGGCACCATCTATGTCGTCGGCGAGGCGCGCGGCAGCTTTGGCGGCATGACCAATCAGGGCAGCCTTGATGGCTATGTGCGTGCCATCGGTGCAGACGGCGCTGTGCTGTATACGCGCGGCGTTGAAGCCGGAGCCGGGATCGAACGCGCGCGCGCCACGGCCATAGCGGCCGATGGCGGGCTGCTGATCGCCAGCGAGGTGGATGGTCGCGCGGTTGTCACGAAATTCGCGCCGGGTGATGACGGGACCGGCGCGCCGGTCTGGTCGATGGATATGGGTTCGCTGGACGGCGGGCGCATCACCGCGATGGCGGTGGACGAGGACGGAGCGATTTATCTGACCGGCGCGGCGCGCGAAGGCTTTGCCCCCTCCGCGCCCGTCAATGCCAATCAGGGCGGGCGTGATGCATTCCTGGTGAAGATCGAGGACGGTGCTAAGCCCTCGGTCGCCTACACCAGCTTCCTTGGAACGGGTGAGGACGACATCGCCATCGCCATCCAGGTCTCGGGCGGTAAGGTCTACCTCTCGGGCACGACCTATGGCGCGCTGCCGGGCTCCGAACAACTCGGCACCCAGAATGCGTTTGCGGCTTCGTTTGATGCCGCCACAGGCGTGCTGGACTGGACCCAGCAGGTTTCCGGGCGCAACGGCGTTTCACAAGGGGCGGGCATTATTGTCAGCCAGAGTGGGGATTCGGTGCTGTCGCGTCTGGGGCTTCCCGATGGTCGCGTCACTTATGCCGACAGCCGGGTGATCAGCGCGCAGAGCGCGGTCCGCGCGGGCGATCATTTCTATATCTCGGTGGATGGCGGGCGTGAGCGCCGGATCACGATCGAGCCCGGCGAGACGATGCGCTCGCTCACCTTCAAGCTCAATGCGGTGCTGCTGTTGAAAGGCACCTCGGCGGTGGGACGCAGCGACAAGGGGGATGTATTGCGCATCACTCCGCGCGACGGCGTCAATATCCAGCTACGAGCGGGCGCGGACGGACAGGATGCGCTGGAGAGCCTTGGTCTGCCGAGCGGCACGATTGTGGGCAAGGACCTGACCCGGCGATCCAGCACGCGTGATGAAAGCGCGGCCGCGCCTCCCACCTTTGCGCTGGAGCTTGGCAAGGCGTTTGACATTTCCAGCCGTGACGGCGCGCTGATCGCGGCCGAGGCGCTGACCGACGCGATGAACACCATCCAGCGCGCCTGGCGCGAACTGACCCAGGACCCGGCGCTGAAAAAGCTGCTGGAAGGGCCAGGAGCTGGCCGTAAGGGGCCTGTGCCCGCCTATTTGCAGAACCAGATCGCCAATTACAATGCCGGCCTCGACCGGCTTATGGCCGGCAACCCGCAAGGCGGTACGCTCGGATTTTTCTAGCGTCCCGATGGGGGCATCGCCCGCCTCATGCGGGTGATCCATTCCTGAACGGGTCAGCTTGAGTTCTCTTCGCCGGAACGGGTTCCCCGGACCTCACTTACGCCCGGCCGGGGAATGACGCGGTGGAGAAATACTAACGCTAGTTCCCGCCTACGGTGGAGAAGGTGGCGACATTGCCCACCGCCGTCGCGGAGCCGGTCATACCACCGACCCAGCTGGTCGAACGCATCTGGGTGTGGGCCGTGATGGCACCGGAATTGGTCTGGTTGATAGGCGTATTGAGTCCGACCGGGCAGGTGGCGCAGATATAGGCCGATTGCGCGTTGCCGATGGCGGAGGACGTACCGTAGGCCGCCATACCGGAGCCGAGCTGCATGAACACCTCACCGGTCACTGCACCGGAATTGTTCTGCGTCATGCCCGAATAGGCATCGGCCCCGATATTGGATACGAGCGAATTATTACCGACCGCATGAGCCGAGCCGACGACCGGACCGTCGCCAAATGTGCCGACAGCGAGCGTTGTGGTGGCCCGCACGTCTCCGGAGTTTGTCTGGCTGCCTTGCAGGTGGCCATAGCCCCAATCATTCTGGATTGAGGCGGTATTGCCCGAGGCTTCACTCATCGCGGTAACGCCCCAGTTGGCGGCGGCAATATCGGCATCGACCGTGGAGCGGACATTGCCGGTATTTTCCTGCTCGGCGAGCGCGATGATATTGGCTTCATAGCCGGTGATGGTCAGGCTGTTGCCCGCGCTCTGCGCGGTCGCCAGCGCGGTTTCCACCTCTGCCGCTTTGACGCTGGATTCTGCGTCCACGTCGGCGTCCGAGCGCTGGCGCGTGTCCAGCGGCATATTGCCGGTTCCGGAAACCTCGATGGCATTGGCCGCGGCGATGGCCGACTGGGCGGTATTGCCGCCATAGGAGTCAAGCCGTAGGGCGGAGAGCGCCGAAACGCTGGTGCCCGCTTCTGCCGTCTGCTCGGCGTCCATCTCAAGGCCGTTCTCGGCACCAACCGTCAAGGCGTTTCCCTGCGCGGTGGCAAACCCGGTCGACAGGCCCCAGACCGAACCGGCCTGGATGTCGGTGACCGCGCTGGTGGTCCCGCTCGTTGTTTGCGTCGAGCTGACCTCGCCCTGGCTGGCGAGCGTGCCACCGGCGGAATTGGACTGTGCGGTCGCGATGGCCGTGGCGACCTCCGTCTGGTCGGTATCGGTCTCTACGACCGCGCTGACCGGAGCGGAGTTCGACTGATCGTTCTCGACCCTATCGATAGGTTCCGCGAAGGACGCTGCGGATGTCGCTATCGCGGCGGTCATGACCGCGATTGACGTCAGTGCGAGCCTGGACATAGGGAGCCTCCGTGCCGGCATAAGCCGTATTGAGCTGGACACCGCCGGACGCGTTGGACGGGCCAAGCGGATCATTGAACCGGCAGACATCCTGAGCGGACACGCCGTAAAGCTGGGACGAGATTTCAAGCACGGCGCGCTCGATGACCGAACGCACGGCGAGCTGGATGGGTTCGAGCGAGCGGCCGCCGGCGGAGATATCCACCACGGCATCGCCAAAGAAGGCAAAGACTCCAGCGGACAGCTCGCGCCCGATAATCTGCTTCTGGTAGGACACCACATCGACCACTTCGAGTGTGCGGCTGTCTACAAGGCGCAGATCCAGCGCCACATTCATCACATAGACGCGCCGGGAGAAGACGCCTGCGGGGCTCGAATCGATACGGTCACCGGCAAACAGGTCCTGCCCGTTGGAGCGGATATTGGCGTTCAGCTCGGTGATCCCGCCGATCAGGAAATAGTCAGACCCCGGCATGGCACCGGCATAAATCTGGCGGAAACCCTGCTCTTCGGCGTCATCGCCCAGGAGCTGGCTGTTGGCATAGCGCAGTTCCAGCTCGGCGACCGACGTATCAAAACGCTCCACCAGGCGGGCACCGGCCTTGGCAAAGGCACTCATCGCCATCAGGGCGGCGCCTTGCGTTACCCGGGTGCCGCCCTCAGGGGCGAGCTGGCCGGTATAGTCGGCGATACGACCTACCGCGACGCGCGGAGCCGGACGGCCTTGCTGGCGCGCATAACCCGACAGGCAAACCAGAGCTTGGGAATAGGGCGTCGGATTGACGGTCACGGGCGCATTGCCCGTGGGCGTCGCATAGAGCCCGTCAGAGCCGGAATTGGAGGTGGCGCAGGCCGAGATGGCAAATGCCGAGACAGCCGCCACGACTAGGCTTTTGATTCGGGTCATTGAGGGGTCTCCGGACTATGAGGGGCGGAGGAGGGGGGAGTGCCCACACCAGCCGTCACCGGCCCGCCGGTTTGCGGCGGGTTGGCGTTATTGCTGGTGCTGGCGGAGATATTGCCGTTATTGATCTGGCGGGAATTGACCACGACCGTGTTGTAATTCCCGTTCACGACCACGTTGAGCTGGTTGGCGATGGCAGTCGCAGACGAGCCGAGATACTGGCCGTTCGCGCCTACGCCGCCGGCCACCGTGCCGGTGCCCGTGGCTGCTGCGCGTGCCGAAACGCCGACGCCCGTCTGGATGATGCCGTTGATGACAATCCGGTTGGCGCCTTGTCCACGCGCTCCGGCATAGGGGCGGCCTTCCTCACCTTGTGCCATGCCATAGGGACGGCTCCAGTTATCCCCGGCCTGCTGGGCTTGGGCTATACTGGTGCCCGCAAGCGCGATGGCTGAGGCGGAGAGGGTGACTTTGGTAAGACGCAGCATAATTTGGGTGTCCTGTTTGAAGACGCTTTGGACGGCGGTGCTGCAACGCCCATGCCAGAGCGTTCCTGCCTGGTCCGGCGCGAAAGGACTTGTGGATGCGTGAGCAAGACAAAGAGGGCCGGGACCTGCCGCCGGAACCAGAGGCAGAACCGGCCGCACCGCCGCGCGCGCCCTTCTTGGGTGCAGGGGTGTCGGTGACGGTGCTGGTCATGTGCGCCCTGATAATTGCCACGCATGGCGTGGATGCGTGGGCGCAGAGTGCCGGGAACGCCTTGCACGGCTATATCATGTGGTTAGGCG
>JBJHCI010000005.1:0-16856 GCA_050485925.1 Maricaulaceae bacterium | reverse complement strand
CTGTTCCACCCCGAAGGCGGTGCGCCGGTGGATAATTTTCTGATGCTGGCTCCGGCCAATTTCGGCTCCCCGCTCGCCGTGATGGGCCGCTCGGCGCTGGGGCGGCTGATCAAGGGCTGGCGCAACCGGTTCCAGACCGGCACCGAGTTTCTGCACGCGCTTGAACATGGCTCGATGGCACAGGCAAATCTCGCCTTGGCCGACCGGCTGTCGCGGAACCGCGAAACCACAAGCCCGTTCAGCGAGGCAAGCGTGCGCCCCTATGTGATTACCGGGCTCGACGTGTTCCGCCCGATGGGGATTTTGAGCGAAAGCGCCTGGGACGGGACGGTCCGGGCAGCCAGCGCCAATCTGGACCCGCAGGGCGTGACGGTGGACTTCACGGCGCGCAGCGAAACCGGCGGGCCGCTGCGACGCTTCTGGACACGGCGCGGACCGGACACCGTCCCCTTTGCCGTCCTGCCGGACCGGCACCATCTCAACATCACCGCACCGCTGACCGGCGGACCGTCGGGCGCATCGGCCGATGCCGCCCGGCGGCTGGGGCGGCTGGTGCTGCAGGCCTTGCAAGTCACGAGCGCCAGCCAATACCGCACTTTGCGCAATAACTGGATCGCGCTGAATGATGCCACGCGCACCCTCATCCATCCGGAAAAGGAAGCCGAACGCGCGGCGCTGGCCGGTGAAGAAGCGCCTTCACCCGACCGCTTCAACGAGCACTACCAGATCGTGTTTGACGTGCGCGACGATACCGGCCTGCCGGTCAGCGATTACCATGTCTGGCTGACCGCGCCGACGGAACGCGAGATGGCGGCCGGACTGTCGGGCGAGGTGTCCCGGCCCGAGGAGTACGCCCTGCGCCATGCACTCAAGAAGGTGCATGTGAACCGGCGCGCCAGCCATCGGCGCGTCTTCCATATAGACCGGCGCGTGCTGATGAAGTCCGGCGGGATGCGCTCTGCCCTCACCGCCAGCCGCCTGCCTTTGCTCGCCGCCGGTATCAGCGCGCCCGCGCCGGGCCCGCACATCAGCTATTTCACCCGCGGGGACGGGCTGGGTTCGGGAGTCATCCCGCTGCGCTCGCTGACCAGCGACGCGCCGGACGAACGCTTCCTCAGGCGCTACGCCACCCATTTCGTGGAGGTGATCGTGCCGCGCAAGGCCGACGAAAAGGTGTTCACCACAAGGCCTTACCGGTCGCGCTGACCGCCTGCCAAACGCAAGGCGCTCACGCCGCTTGACTGACCGCCCGCTTGAAGTAGGTTGCCCCGCCTTGCGGTGAGGTGGCCGAGTGGTCGAAGGCGCACGCCTGGAACGCGTGTATACGGGAAACCGTATCGTGGGTTCGAATCCCACCCTCACCGCCAGCCATTCCCGGTTTTGCGGTCTCAGACTGGCTTTCCCGAATTTCCCGGCAGGTTTCCGCAGGTTGGCGGACAGGCCCTGTTCGGGGCCGGTCTTGCGCAGCGGCTTAAAGATGCGCTTGAGGGCCTTGCCTTCCGCGCGGCACAGCCAGCGGTCCAGGCGGGCATTATTCTGCCGGCGGCAGCGCAGCCATTTGCGGGCGGTCGCGGAGGTCGCGAGGGCAAGGCGGCGGCCGACAATCGAGTGGTTCATCACAGACAGGACAGCAAATGCGTGCGGCACGCTGCCGGAGCGGGTGTCTGGGGCAGGACCTCTCGAGATGAACGGCCTGCACTAGCGTTCGGTGGGCCGTTCCACATCGAGCTGCTGATCTAGCGGTGCGATAGGCGCCGCCTGTTCCGCGCCTTCATCGACGCCCGCCGCAACGCGGAAGCGAACGGTACGCAAGAGTGCGGAGCCTTGGCGCGCTTCGTTCAGCCTGTCACGCTTGATAGCTCGCAATCCTGAACAGGATTGATTCTCTGATCAGGATTGCTTTTTCCCAAATTGGGTGGTTCCTTGCTGGCTTGGCACTGAGCCGAACGTCCGGAGGAAACCATGACCCGCTTGCTAACAAAGGCCTTTCTGGCTTTCGCCTTGTGTGTTGCCATACAGGGAAACACCCGTGCCGAAACCCACGAACACGCGTATGTTCACCCTGTTGAGGCCGCGATTGACGCCTTTGCCCGTTCACTGGTGGATGAGCGACATACGCCCGGCCTTGCCATAGCCGTCGCGCACGCGGGTGAACCGGTCCTGGTCCGTGGCTATGGCTATGCCAATCTCGAGCATGGCGTTGCCGTCACCAGCGATACCGTCTTCCGCATCGGCTCAGTGACCAAGCAGTTCACGGCGGCAGCCATCCTGCTTCTCGTCGAGGATGGGCGCATGTCGCTGGATGATCGGCTGGATGCTTATTTCCCGGATTTTCCGCGCGCCGCAGAGGTCACGGTCCGCCAGCTGCTCCAGCACACTTCGGGCATTTCCAATTATACCTCGCGCGAAGGCTTTATGGCTGATACCGCGCCGCTTAACCATGATCGCGACCGGATGGTGGCCTATATCGAAGCGGCCGATCCACTTTACGATTTCGATCCCGGGACAGGGTGGAGCTACTCCAATTCCGGCTACATGCTGCTGGACTATATCGCTGAGCAGGTGGCCGGGCAGCCACTGGCGGCCTTCCTGCAGGAACGCATTTTCAGCCCGCTCGGCATGATGTCGACCGCCATGGATGATGCCTTCGAGATCGTAACCGGGCGCGCGCAGGGCTATGACGCTGCGCCCGACGCGCCTTCGGGTTTCACCAATACCACCGCTCTGTCGCTGTCGGTGGCCGCCGGAGCCGGGGCCATGCGCTCCACGCCGGGTGATCTTGCGATCTGGATGCAGGCGCTGCTGGACGGTGAGGTAATCAGCCCGCAAAGCCTTGCGCTCATGCTGGAGCCGGCCCGGCTTAATGATGGCAGCCTTGCCAGCACATTCTTGGTGGATCCGCCTGCCCCTCTGGCAGGAATGGATTACGGCCTGGGTATCATGACCGGAGAGCGCGATGGCCGCCGCTTTATCGGCCATGGCGGCTCAATCAACGGCTTTAATGCCTCGCTGATCCATTATCCGGACGACGCCACCACTATCGTCTTGCTGGTCAACACGATTGGCCCGGCCGCGCGTGGCGCACCGGTTCTCGCCGGCGCGGTGCTCGGCGAAACGGACGAATAATCAAAACTGACGGCAAACCAGGGGAGATATCCATGCAGTTTGTGCGCACTCTGCTAATAGCCGGTTCAGTGGCGGTTCTGATGCTGACGCCCGCGGCGGTGACGCCGGTTATGGCCCAACCCGCCATAACGGAAACAGCATTTGACGAAGAGGCGCTGGCCACCCTGCCCGCCTTCATCGACGGGGTCATGGCCCAGCAGATCGCCTCGCGCGAGGTGTCATCGGCCATCGTGACGGTGGTCCATCGCGGGGAGGTCATCCATAATCGCGCCTACGGATTCGTGGATGTCGAGAACCGCATTCCCGCCGAGGGCGAGACCACGCTCTACCGGCCCGGCTCAATCTCGAAAATGTTCACCTGGGTTGCGCTGATGCAGCTTATCGAGCAGGGCCGCGTCTCGCTCGATGACGGTGTAAATGACCATATCGATTTCGAGATTCCCGCTTTTGAAGGCCAGCCCGTAACCGTGCTTGACCTGTTCCGGCATACGCCGGGCATGAGCGATGTGGGCGGCTTTACCACCACAGATGAAGCGGATCTCATCGATCATGCTCAATGGACCCGCGAGAACATGCCGGCCCGTGTGCAGCCGCCCGGTGTGGAGGTGGCTTATTCCAACTGGGGCACCTCTCTGGCGGGGTATATCGTGGAGCAGGTCACCGGAGAAGATTTCGCCAGCTATACCGAGCGTCATATTTTCGCGCCGCTGGGCATGACCTCCTCCACCTTCCGCGAACCTCTGCCCTCGGACCTGCTGGAGCGCATCGCGCTGGGCCACGACCTCGAAGAGTGCCGCTTCATCCCGCGTACGTTTGACTATTACTCCATGGTCATGCCGGCAGGGTCGGCCACCGTCAGCGGCCCGGACATGGCGCGCTTCATGATGGCCGTGCTGGATGGCGGTGCACTTGAGGGCGAGCGCATACTCTCTGAACAGTCGGTCGCCCTGCTGGGCACCAACACCATTACCAATGCGCCGCGCTTGCCGGGTATGGCCCACGGCTATCTGGTCTATCGTGAGGAAGGCCCCCGCCTGATCGGCCATGCCGGGGCGATGCGCGATTTCCGCTCCAACATGATCCTTTCGCCGGAGACGGGTACCGGCATTTTCCTGTCGATTGTAGCTGCACCCGCCGGACGGCCTGCGCAAGGTGAGCTCTCGGCTGCCATAACAGGACGCCTGTTCCCGCAAGAGCCTGCCCCGCGCTGGAGCGAAATGGCCGAAGCCGGACAGCTTGCCGGACGTTACCTCGTCAATCGACGGGATTATTCCAGCGACCCGCATCCCCTCCAGCATACCGTGGTCAAGGCCGTGGGGCCCAATGCGATCACGATTACCGCACTCGCCCAGACCCTCTATTTCGAGCAGATTGGTCCAGGCCTGTTCGAACAGGTGACGGGTCTGCGCGAAGGCGGGCCCTTTGACAGGGTCGAGTTCTACGGCCCGCCCGATGCCCTCAAGCTCTCCTTTGCCAGCCAGCCCTTTATGAACTGGCACCGCGTGGACGATGAGGACGATGCTAACCCTTAGACGGATCTATTTCCCGAAGAAGAACTGAACCCGGCGCTGCAATTCGCACTCAAGCCAGAACACAGCGCCAGAAATGTGAAGCGCCCGGCTTGAGGCCTTATACCTCGAACCGGGCGCGTTAGCATTCAACCATACCGCCTGGCTCTCCGGCGGCGCCACAACATGCGGCTTATGCCGCTCATCGAGCCAGTCTCGGCAGGCGGGTTATAACGCTCAATGATCTGCCGGGCCTCCGTGTTGTTCAACCGGGCGACCGGGGCACGGGGATTGATGGGGAGCTGGAACATCTTGGGCCTCCTTTCCGTTAATGGCCCTTTGATGACAAATTCAATTGCATAGATATAATCGATTTATACATTATTTTAGTTCGGAAAAAACGATCAATGCGCCCATCCCTGAGACAACTCCAGTATCTCGTCGCCATTGCCGATGCGGGCCGCTACGCACAGGCAGCCGCCAATGTGGGCATTAGCCAGCCTACTCTGAGCGAGCAGATTTCGCTGCTTGAGGTCGAACTCGGCACCCGCCTGCTGGAGAGGGGGCGGCACGGAGCCTTACTGACCCCGCTAGGGCGGGTTGTCACCGACAGGGCCCGGCTGATCCTGCGCGAGATGGAGGATCTCAAGGCGATGGCGCGTATGGGCGAGGATGCTCTGTCCGGGCGGGTGCGCCTCGGCGTGTTGCCTTCGGTCGGGCCTTATCTCCTGCCCGAGGCGATCAAACAGTTGCACGCCGACTATCCAGAATTCCGCCTTCTGGTACGCGAGGAGCGTTCGGGCGATCTTGCAGGAGCGCTACATGCCGGCCAGCTTGATCTCGTAATAGCAACGACGGGCGATATTCCCGACGCCGATGGCATGCATCTGTTCTCGGAATCCATCTGGGTTTCCAGTGCGCCGGACGATCCACTCGCCGGAACGCGCGCACCGGTGAAACCGGACGATCTAAAGGATCGTGAACTGCTCAGCCTGGGACGGGGCCACCGCCTGACTTATATCGCCGAAGCGCTAGCCGAGGCGGCCGGGTGCCGGATCAGCGCCGAGTACGAAGGCACCAGCCTTGATGCCCTGCGGATAATGGCAACCACGGGCGCAGGTCTTGCGGTGCTGCCAGGCCTATATGCCACGCGGGAGGCACGACGTGACCCTGATCTCATGGTCCGGCGCGTGGACTGGCCGCAGGCTCGCCGTGATCTTTCCCTCATCTGGCGGCGCCCCTCGCCGCTGGCCGGCTCGTTTACCCGGATCGGGGAAGTCCTGCGTGCAACGGCGAAGCGTTTTCCGGCCGAGGCGTTCGCATCGGATGAGGACATGGGCGAAACAGCCTCCTGACCGGCCCGGCGGCGCGGGTGGCCTCCAACCCCAGCGTGAGGCAGGCCATTTGCCTTCGCGCGCGGCGCAATATTTACTTCTCCCAATCGCCGCCAGACAGGGATGACGCTGCCTGCCGTGTCCTTTTCGCTCCTGCTTTCCGCGTTCAAGCGCGCCGCGCTGCTGGGCCTTGCCTGGCTGGTCCTGACCGGCGGGAACATTGGCGCGTTGCCCTATATTCTCATCACCGTTCCTGCTGCTACGGCGCTGAGCCTTGTCCTCCTGCCACCGGGGCCACGCGCTTTACGGCTCCTGCGCCTCTTCGCGCTGTTTCCGGGCTTTCTGATGCGCTCGGTCATGGGCGGGGTGGATGTGGCCTGGCGGGCCTTCCATCCGCGCCTGCCGGTCAAACCGGGCTGGGTCCATCTTGAATCCCGCATGCAGGACGGACCCGCGCGCGCGCTCTACGGTGCCGAGACGAGCCTTCTGCCCGGCACGCTGTCAGCCGGATGTGAGGCACGCGGCGTGAAAATCCACTGCCTGGAGGTAACGGATCGCACGCTTGAGCGGCTGATGACCGACGAAAGGCGCCTTGCGCGTGCGTTCTCACAGGATGAGGCGCAGGGCCGCAATGATGGCTGATCTCTTCATGCTAGCGGCCTTGTGCGTACTGATCTCGGTCGCCGGGGCGCTGGTCCGCGCCTGGCGGGGGCCGGGCCGGGCCGACCGAATGATGAGCGCGCAGCTCATCGGCTCGGGCGGAGTGGGTATTGCCGTGCTGATCGCCGCAGCGCGCAGCGAGCCCGCCATTCTGGACGTGGCGCTGGTGCTGGCCCTGCTCGCCGCCTTCGCGGCGCTCGCCTTCGTCAAGACCGTCACGCCCGTAGGTGCGGGCGACCCGGAAGCGGACGAGGCTGAAAGCCCATGAGCGCTATGGATTGGTTCATTGCGGGCCTGCTGGCGCTTGGCGTGTTCTTCTATACTGCCGGGACGGTGGGGCTGTTACGCTTTCCCGATACCCATTCGCGCCTGCATGCCCTGACCAAGGCCGACAATCTGGGGCTTGGCTTCATCGTCATCGCGGCGGGCCTTTACTGGGGCGACGGCTGGATTGCGGGCAAGCTCGCCCTGGTCTGGCTGCTCACCCTGTTTGCAGCCGGAATGGCGGCCCAGCTGGTCGCGCGCGCAGCCCTGAAGGCGGAGGGCGGCGAGTGAGCCTTGCCTTCGACCTTGCCCTGTGTGCGCTGATCCTTGGCGCGGCGGGTCTGGCCGTCGCCGGGCGCAATCTCTTTGGCTCTATCGTCTTCTACATCGTCTATGGCGTGCTGATCGCCCTCGCCTGGGTCAGCCTTGGCGCGGTGGATGTCGCGCTTGCCGAGGCGGCCATCGGCGCAGGCGTGACCGGCATTCTGTTGATCGGGGCTTGGCAGGGCATGAAGGATGCGGGTGGGCTGGAGGCCGAAACCACCCAAAGCCTGCCCGTGCGCGCCCTGGCGGGGCTGGGCGCTGCCGCTCTCGGCGGTCTGATCGGATTTGCGATCCTCTCCCTGCCCGGCCATGCCGGGCTGACCGGTTCGGTAGCGGAGAACCAGCCTGCAGTCGATCTCGGCAATCCGGTGACCGCCGTACTGCTCAGCTTCAGGGCCTATGACACTCTGCTGGAAACGCTGGTACTGACCGCCGCATTGGCCGCCGTCTGGTCGCTCACCCCGGCCCGCTTCTGGGGTGGGATACCGGGGCCAAAGCACACCACCCGGCCTGATGGTGTGATGGCGAGCTTTGGCCGCCTCCTGCCCCCTCTGGGCCTGATAGTCGCGGTCTATCTGGTCTGGGCGGGCGCGGACCAGCCGGGCGGCGCGTTTCAGGCCGGTACGGTGCTGGCGGCGGTATGGATACTGATCGTGCTCGCGGGTCTGCGCGATGAGCCGCGCGTATCCAGCCTCATTTTGCGCGTGATCGTCATTGCCGGGCCGCTGGTCTTCTTGGGCGCCGGGCTGGCAGGCGCTCTTGCAGGTCTCGCGCTCGGCTATCCTGAAGGCCATGCCCGCACGCTGATCCTCATCATCGAATATGCGCTGACCTTTTCCATCGCAGCAACACTCGCCCTCTTGATCGCCGGTCCGGCAAGGCGGGTGCCATGATCGAGTTTCTGGCAGAGCGCGGCAGCCTGTTCGCGCTGACCGGCGCAGCGTTGATTGCACTGGGGTTCTACGGCTTCATGATGCGCCGCGCACTGATCCGCCGTCTGATCGCCTTCAACGTGATCGGCAGCGGGATATTCCTGCTCTTCGGCGGCACAGGCTATTTCGGCGGCGGCGTTGATCCGGTTCCGCAGGCCCTGATCATTACCGGCATCGTCGTCGCTCTTGCCCTGACGGCCTTTGCCGCCGCGCTTGCCGTAAGGCTCGCCCAGAGCGGTGATGACGAGGATGAGAATGCGGAGGCGGGCCGGTGAACCTGCTGTTTGCGCTCGTCGCCCTGCCCCTTCTCTTCATGCTGGCCAGCCTTGTGGCCGGGCGGCATGGCCCCCGCCTCATCTGGCTGGCAGCACCGCTAATGACCGGCCTGGCCGTATGGCTGGCGGTCGCGATCAATACCGCGCCTGACGGCGGCGCGCTGGGCGGCTGGCCTGTCCCGCTCGGCATCATGCTGGAGGCTGACGGGCTGGCGGCTGCGCTGATGCTGGCAAGCGCCATTACCGCAGCCATTACAGGGCTCTTCGCGCTTGGCAGCTACGGCACCACGCGGGCCGAAACCACGCGCAGCTACACCTTCTGGCCGCTCTTCTATGGCTTGTGGGCTGCGGTCAATGCGGTGCTGGTCAGCCGCGATCTCTTCAATCTCTATGTCGCCATCGAGCTGTTATCCATCTGCGCGGTGGCACTGGCCACCTTCGGCTCGCGCAAGGCAGCGATGGACTATCTGATGATCGCGCTGGCCGGCTCTCTGGCCTATCTGCTCGGCGTGGTGCTGATCTTTGCGGGCGTCGGCACGCTCGACATCTCACTCATCGCAGAGCGCGCGCCGGAAGCCCGTACGAGCGTCGTTATCGGCGCGGCCCTCATCTCGGCAGGGCTGATCGCCAAGACCGCTCTCTTCCCCCTGCATGGCTGGTTGCCACCCGCCCATGGCGCGGCCCCGCCCGCGGTCAGCGCGCTCCTCTCCGCGCTGGTGGTCAAAGCCTCCTTCGTCATCCTGTTGCGGGTATGGTTCGAGGCCCTGCCGGGGCTGACCGAACCGGCCATCATCACCGGGTTCGGGGTGCTGGGCGCGGCGGCGATACTCTATGGCTCCGCGCTTGCACTCCGGCAGGAGGGCCTAAAAGCCCTCATCGCCTATTCCACCGTGGCCCAGCTTGGCTATCTCTTCCTCGTCTTTCCGCTGGCAGGCGGCGGGGAAACCATCACGCCGTGGGCGGCGGGCGCCTGGGGCGCGATGGGCTTTCACGCCAGCGCCCACATGCTCGCCAAGGCCGGGCTCTTCATCGCTGCAGGGCTGATGATCAACGCCAGCGGCAGCGGGCGCATGGACGCGCTGACCGGCCTTGCCAGAGCCATGCCTGTCACCACGTTCGCCTTTGCCCTGTGCGCCATCTCGTTGATGGGCCTGCCGCCGAGCGGCGGTTTCATGGCGAAATACCTGATGCTGATCGCCTCTCTGGCGTCCGGACAATGGCCCTACGCGCTGGTCATCATCACAGGCGGGCTGATGGCGGCGGCCTATCTCTTCCGTCCGCTGGCGCGCATGTTTGCGGGCACCGAAACGCCCGCGATCACACCGCTGGCACATGGCTGGCTACCACTGGCACCGCTGGCGCTGGCAATAGCGGCAATGGCATTGGGCCTGCTCTCGGCTGCTCCGTACGAGCTGATGGTGTCCGGCCTGCCAGAGGCCGGTGAAGCCGGGCTGGACGAGGTGGAGCCATGAACACGGCCATCCTCGTGCCCGTCCTGCTAGTGCTGGCGCCGCTCATCCCGGCTGTAGTAAGCGCGCTTCTGCCCGGCCATGCAGGCTGGCGCAATGGCGTGAATATCGGTTTTGCCGCGCTGAAACTGGCGCTGGTCACCTATGCGCTGGCGGGCGTGGCCGCAGGGGCAGAATATGAATGGCGGATCGCCTTCGTGCCCGGCCTTGATCTGGTGCTGCGCCTTGATGCGCTGGCGCTCCTTTTCGTCACGCTCTCGTCCGTTCTGTGGATGGCAACGACGCTCTACGCCATCGCCTATCTCAAGGGCACGCCCCATCAGGCGCGCTTCTTCGCCTTCTTCAATCTGTGCGTCGTGGCCGCGAGCGGGATCGCCATGTCCGGCTCCCTCATCACCTTCTTCGTCTTCTACGAGGTGCTCACCCTCGCCACCTGGCCGCTGGTGGTCCACACCGGAAGCGCCAAGGCGATGGCGGCGGGGCGCACCTATCTGGGCTACACGCTGGCGGGCAGCGCGGTTTTGCTGGCCGGAATTGTATGGCTGGAAAGCGGATCCGGACCGGTGGAGTTCGCCGACGGGGCAGACCTTTCCGGCTTCTCTCGCCTTAACGCCAGCCTGATCTTCGTCCTGCTGATCGGCGGGCTGGGGGCCAAAACAGCCCTGATACCGCTTCACCCCTGGCTTCCCGCGGCCATGGCCGCGCCAGCCCCGGTCAGCGCCCTGCTCCATGCCGTCGCCGTGGTGAAAGCGGGCGCGTTCGGCGTGGTCCGGGTGATCTATGATGTCTATAGCATCGAGACGGTCGCTGCGCTGGGCCTTGGCATACCGCTCGCGGCCCTTGCCTCTGCCACCATCATTTACGGTTCGTTGCAGGCCCTGCGCCAGAGCGATATCAAGAAGCGTCTCGCCTACTCCACCGTCAGCCAGGTCAGCTATATCGTGCTGGGCGCGAGCCTTGCGGGTCCGTTCGCGATCATCGGCGGGCTGGTCCACCTCGTCCATCAGGGCCTGATGAAGATCACGCTCTTCTTCGGCGCGGGCGTGCTGGCCGAGCGCGCCGGGATCACCAGTATCGCCCAGATGGACGGGATCGGGCGGCGCATGCCCATCACCATGGCCGCGTTCAGCGTCGCCGCGCTCGGGATGATCGGCGTGCCGCCGGTCGCGGGCTTTGTCTCCAAATGGTATCTCGCCCTTGGCGGTTACCAGTCCGGAGCGAACTGGGTGATTGGCGTGCTCATCGCCTCCAGCCTGCTCAATGCCGCCTATTTCCTGCCCATGCTCTACCGCGCCTGGCTGAAGCCGTCGTCAGACATCCTGCCCAGCCGGGAAACGCTGGCCAGCACAAGGACATGGCTCCTCGTCCTGCCCGGCGCCTTCACCGCAGCGGCCGCGTTGGGCGCCGGGCTGTTTGCCGGGCTCGAACTGAGCCCGCTGGGCTGGGCCACGCTGATTGTTGAACGAATATATCTGCCATGAGCGCGCTCTGGCTCCTCCCCCTCGCTCTTGCCCTGCCGCTATTGCTGGCGGCGGCAAGCGCATTGCCGCTCATCAGGGACCGCAGCCTGACACTCGCCGTTTTCGCGCCGCTGCCGGGCCTTGCCGCAGCCATGTTCGCACCGCGCGGCGAGGTGCTGGTATTGCCTGAGCTGGTGCTCGGCGTGACGCTCTCTTTGAGCGAGACAGGCGCGCTCTTTCTGGGCGGGGCAAGCCTTCTATGGCTGGTGGCCGGGCTGTATTCGCGCTTCTACATGGCAGGCAAGGACCGGGGCGGAAACTTCGCCCTGTTCTGGAATCTCTGCCTTGCGGGCAATCTGGGCGTCTTCATCGCGGCTGACGCGATCAGCTTCTATGTCGCCTTCGCGCTCGTTTCGCTGATGGCCTTCCCGCTGGTCATCCATGACCGCAGCGCTAAGGCCCTCAAGGCCGGGATCGCCTATATCGTGCTGGCCGTAATCGGGGAGGCGGCCCTGCTGGCCGGGCTGATCCTCGCTTCGGGGGCCGCAGGCGGCGTGGCCGAAATCGAGGCGCTGGTGGACGCCATCTGGCTGTCCCCTGACCGTCCCCTCATCCTAGCTCTCCTGATCATCGGGTTCGGCATCAAGACCGGTCTCATTCCGCTCCATGTCTGGCTGCCGGTGGCCCACCCGGCAGCGCCGGTGCCCGCGTCTGCCGTCCTTTCCGGCGCGATCGTGAAGGCGGGGATTTTCGGCCTGCTGGTCTTCCTGCCGCTGGGTGAAACGCTCGGCCATACCGGCGCTATCCTTGCCGTGCTGGGCTTTGCCGGCGCGTTTGGCGCAGCGCTTTACGGCCTCACACAAGACGATCCCAAGGCGATCCTCGCCTATTCCACCGTCAGCCAGATGGGGCTGATGCTGGCCGCTATCGGCGCTGGTCTGGCGACGGGGCTGGAAGCCGCTGGTGTTACGAGCGCCATCGCGATCTACGCCCTCCATCACGGCCTTGCCAAGGGAGCGCTCTTCCTCGGTGTGGGTGCCATTAGCGCCAGTTCGGGCAAGGCCGCACACCGCCAGCGCGCCGTGCTCGCGATCATAGCCCTGTCGGTGGCCGGATTGCCGCTGACCGGCGGAGCGTTTGCAAAGCTCGCCCTGAAAGCGCCTCTGGGACCTGTGAGCGAGCTTCTTGTCACCGCCTCGGCCTTCACCACGGCGCTGGTGCTGACACACTTCCTGGCCTGCCTGCGCCCGGAGGCAACCGGCAGGGCCCGTGCGCCGCTGGTGCGCTCCATCCCGGTCATAATACTGGGCACAGGCGCGCTGATCCTGCCCTGGGCGGTGTGGGAAATGAGCGGCCTGCCGATCAGCTATGTCTGGCGTTGGGACAATCTTCTGAACGGCGTGCTGCCACTGCTGTTCGCAGTTCTGACCCTATGGGCCGCAAGGCGTACACGCCTTGTCCTGCCTACCGCGCCGCAGGGCGATTTGCTGGTGCCGGCCACACGCGCGCTGGTCGCCAGTGTGACGGCCTGCCGCCCCATACTGTCGCGGGTTCATCGGGAATTATCCCGCCTCAAGCGGGCGCACGTGCCAGCAAGCGCCGCACGGCTCGCCCGGCAGGCCGATCGGGCTGAAGCGCTGCTGAACGGCCTGCTGCCCGCCCTGTTGCTGATGCTGATCGTGATACTCGCCACACTGGCGCTGTAATGCCGCGGCGTTTTTTGATCAGTCCGGCGCAGTCGCAAGCGGGGCCAGCACCGTCATGAAATGGTAGAGCATGCTCGATGGTGCCTCGGCATTGAGGGTTGCACCATCCGGGCTGATCTGGTCGCGCCACACCCACGCCTCGCCATGATCGAGATAGGTCGAGAATATCCGCTCCAGCACGTCATCAGGCCGCGCTGCATCCGGTGCCACGTGTAATAGCGCACGCAGGCGCTCCAGCTGCGGCCACAGGCGGCAGGTAGCTTGCCCGGTTCCTGTCACATCCACCACCAGCCCGTCAGACAGGCCATAGGCTTCACCAAACCCGACGAGACGGCGCTGCCAGCTCCCGGTGTCGCGGCCGCATACCTGCTCCAGCTCGCACAACAGATAGGCCCATTCGTAGCAGTGGCCAGGTTCGGTCCAGCGGGTAGCCGGCACCCGCCAGTCCGGTGCAAAGACCTCGTTTACTGCGCCGGTATCGGGGTCAAACATATGACGCTCAAACAGCGTAGCGACAGTATTGGCACGAGCAAGCGCAGCAGAATCACCACTGGCCCCGTGCCAGGCCAGCGCGGCTTCCAGGAGATGCATGTGCGGGTTGGCGCGCCGTGTTCCATCCCCGGTTTCGGCGTCAAGCCACCCCCCGTGCCGCGCGTCCGCAAACAGGACGTCTATAAGTTCGAAGGCTTCTGCTGCCAGCGCCGCGCCGCGCGCATCGCCAAGCAGGGACAGTTCCGCACCGGCCAGAGCAACAAAGGTATGATCATAAAAATCACGGGCCGGGTCTCCGATACGGCCGTCGGGCGTCAACGCATGAGCCCAGCCGCCCCGCGGCGAGCGGGCTGGCCCTTCCAGAAAGGCCAGGGCGTGCTCGATCACCGCATCAGCCGCCCCGTTCGGGTTCCAGCCCAGTGCCTTGGCCCGCGCATAGCTGAAGAGCTGGCGCGGAGCGACCCGCCCGCGCAGAGGCCTGTCTGCCACCGGGTGCCCGTTGGCGCCCAGCACCTCGAAAAATCCGCCCGAGCGGGGATCAGGACTGCGTTCGGCCCAAGCTGGCAGGATCTGTTCAAAAAGCCAGGTACGCAGGCGTGTACGCAGCATCTTGTCCACTTGAGCAGCTGGATTACGCGCCGCAGCAATAGCGGCTTTTGCGTCCGCGCCCCCCTCCAGCGATGTCACCAGTACGCCAGACCGGGTTGCCGTCACGGCGACCCCGCTTACACCGTGAACGGCCAGCAACGGCCCCGTGGAGTGCACATAGACATCTTTCGCCTGCGTTACCGCGGCCGGGCCATGGCACACCACACCGTTTGGGCTTGAGCTGGCCGAAAGCGCATGAAGCGCAGCAAAATCGCCCAGATCGCTCCAGCCCATCTCGACAGGGATCACATCAATATTATCCGCGTGCTCCATCACCGCGTAGTCAATCGATTGCGCCCGCACCGCCTTGAATAAGGCACGGTCAAGACCGTCCGTGCCCAGCGCTGCGCGCACACGGTCCAGTATATCTGCGGCATGGCGCTCAAAAGCGGCCAGCATGGCCCCGGCGGTAAACAGGAATATGCCGCCATTCCAGTAAAAGCGGCCCGTTTCAAGGAAGTGGCGCGCGGTTTCGGCATCCGGCTTTTCCACAAAGCGCAGCGCGCTCTGAAGCCCTGTTCCCCCGGCGCCCTCGATATATCCGTAAACTGTTGCGGGTCGGTCCGGACGGATGCCGAATGTCACAATCCGCCCGGCGCGCGCACTGTCAACCGCCGCGTCTATCGCTGACAGAAAGGCGTCCGCCCTCGCGATATGATGATCGGCCGGCAGAACAAGCAGCAGTTCGTCCTTCGCCGCCATCAGGCAGGCCGCCGCGATCGCCGGGGCGGAATTGCGTCCCACCGGTTCCAGCAGAAGTCCGGCCTGCGGCAGGGCCGCGCGCAGCCGATCGGCGTGCCGCGCGGCACCTATCGCCAGCGGTTGCGAAAACCGGGCCGGATCGGCCACCCGGTCAGCTGTCTCACGCAGCATGGACTGACCGCCCGAAAGGGCCAGAAACTGCTTGGGCAGCAGGTCGGTGGACAGGGGCCAGAGGCGTGTTCCACCGCCCCCGCACAAAATAACCGGCCTGATCAAGCTGATGGTCATCAAACTCCCCTTACCGGCAGGTTTGAACGCGATACGGCCATTTGCGTCAACATGCCTCGCAGTACGGTCCGTCGGGCTACCAATGGGCCGGTGCGCCGGACAAGAGAGCCTGAAATTGCGGCTACAACCCTTGCGGAGCGGTGAAATTGTGATGATGAATTCCGCGCGGGGGTCCGATCACCACGTTACAGTGACACCCACACAGGGCCGGAAATACCCACAGGAGCGCCGACATGACAGAAATCGAAATGCATGCCGGAAACTGTTATTATTATGACAATGACAAACTGAAATCCCTGCTCGAAAAAGATGAACAGGGCCATCGCGCTCTTGTTGGCGGCCTATGGGATGAGATAGGTACGCTCCAGTTCGACTTCCTTGTTAAATGTGGCCTTTCCAAATCCGATTACATGATCGACGTCGGATGTGGTTCTTTCCGCGGTGGCGTGAAATTTATCGACTACCTTGATCCAGGCCACTATTACGGCATCGATATTTCCGCTGACCTGCTGGAGGCTGGCTATGCGCGCGAGATTGCGCCCACCGGGCTGGTCAAGCGTTTCCCGCGCACGAATTTCGCCGCAACGGGTGATTTCAGGATCGACCGCTTCGGGCAGAAATTTGATGTGGCGCTCGCCCAATCGGTCTTCACCCACCTGCCTACCAGCTACCTCAAACAATGCCTGCGGCGTATTCGGCGCTCGATGAAGCCCGGCGGACGGTTCTTTGTGACCTACTTTGAGTGCCCCCCCTGGGCCGATTTCAACGGGCCGGTGGTTCAGGAGCCGGGTGGACGTACCACCCATGCGGCCAAGGACCCCTTCCATTACCGCATCGAGGACCTGATAGAGGCGGCCGGGCGGGGCTGGGCTATTGAGTGGCTGGGCGATTGGAGCCACCCCCGCAACCAGAAGATCGCGGTCTTCAGGCGGCGCTGAGGCGATGGGAGGCCACCCGACCACAACCAGCCCTCCTTTACCGGGCCAGCCAAGCCGGCCCGGCTTCACCCTGATGGAGGCGCTCATCGCGCTTGCCATCATCTCGCTTGTCGCCGTGCTGGTGCTCGACGCCGTCAGACTGGCTGCGAGCGGGTCGGCGCGGATTGAGCACTTCGTCCAGCGCGAGCTCGATAACCGGCTCGACATGCTGGCCCTGCGCGACATCATCTCGTCGACAGCAGTGGAGCACACCGGCACCGAACGCGCCTTCACCGGCTCCCGGACACAGATAAGCGGCTTCACCACGCGCCCGGCCGCCGGCACCGGTGCGGCGTTCTACACGTTATCCCTTCGCCAAGACGATACCGGCATGGCGCTGATCTATCGCGAGGGGCACGCCAACGATCCAGAGCCACTGGAATGGACGGTGGAACGCTGGACCGGGGCGCACGCGGCACGGTTTGAGTATCTTCGCAGCCGTTCCGACGGTTGGAACGAGATCTGGCCTGAGCCGCCCCCCGCCATGGGCCTGCGCCGCGTCTCGACATCAACCTTACCCTATTGCGCCCATCCTCCAGCCGCGGTCCGGCTGACGGTGCAGGACGATGAGGGCGAGCGCGCTATGATCATCGGCCTTTATCCAACCGCCTGCCCCCCACCCCGCCTGCACGACTTGGTGGAGTAGGCAATGTCACCGGCCAAACCCTCGCAATCACACAAACGGGAAGGC
>JBJHCI010000004.1:0-17769 GCA_050485925.1 Maricaulaceae bacterium | reverse complement strand
TCCGGCCAGGGGAAGGTGTTGTAGACCACACCGACCGAGTACATGTAGTCGGACTTCATGCGGCCTGTGATAGCGCGCATCCAGGCCATATGCATTGCGCTTGTAAGAACAGAGAACTGCCAGCGCTCCGCGTCCAAAAGCACACGCAGTTTTTCACTAGGTATCGTTGGCGGTTTCAACCATCCAAACGGCGCATACGACCTTCTTTCAGACGAAACCTGAGGAATAGCCAAGAACGCTGAAGCCGGAATCAGCGTCACACCATAACTGGATGGGAAGTCTGCCAGTTTCAATGTGATTGAACGGCTGCTTTTCCGCCGAAACTCGCTGACCAATCGAAGCCTATCAACTACGTGAGGCATCGATCTGAGCACATCGGGCGCTACATCCAGCGTGTGCAGTATCCAGCGAGCCTCGCCGTTAATAAATTCGCGCGACCCCGGAAATGGTCGAAACAACGCGCCTGCCGACGGCTCCCTATTCAAAAATTCTGCTTTATCGTCGTCCGAGAAGGTCAGATAGCCGCCTTCCAAGGGTTGAACCCCGGTTAGCAGGCGCGGCGCCCCATTGATCGGCCTGCCAACCTCCATCACCACTGTGTGCGGATCGGCCAGCCCGCCCGCGTCAAACAGATAGGGCGAGAGCGCGCCATGGCGGCTTTCCACCGGTTCGCCATTGACGTGGTCATAGCTGAACAGGCGCTTTTCGGCTGGTTCGCTTCCCCGCGGGGCGAGGCCGATAATCACCACATGGACATGCGCCTTGCCGCGCGCATCAGACCCCCACGCAAACGTGCGGTGGGCAAAGCTGATCTCCAGCGCGTGCCGGTCAAACAGGATCGGCCAGAGCTGGGCCACCTGTTCGCCCTGCGTGATGGAATTGGTGGACACAAAGCCGATATGGGCGCGCTTGCCCCCGGCGTTCACATAGGCCCCCGCCTTGATGAACCACGCGCACACATAATCCAGCGTGCCGCCTGTTCCGCCGAGGCCCGCAAGCGCGCGCACCTGCTGGCGCTGCGCCGCGCTCTGATATTTCGCGCCAATAAACGGCGGATTGCCCAGCACATAGTCGCACTGTTCCGGCGGCAGCACGTCCGCCCAGTCCACCTCCAGCGCGTCACCATGGCGGATGACGGGCGATTTCTTCAGCGGGATGCGCGCATAGACCTGACCGAAGGCCTGGCTGAGCGCATTATTCATGATGTGGTCCATCATCCACATCGCCGTTTCGGCAATGCGGGCGGGAAACTCGAACAGCTCGATCCCCGCAAACTGGTCCACATCCACGCGGGAAAGCGAACCGGCGTAGAAGTCCTTCGTCTTGTCGTCGCGGTCTACGCCCTCTCGGATGGCCAGCAGCACGTCCAGCTCCAGCTGGCGCAGCTCGCGATAGGCGATGACAAGGAAATTGCCGCACCCGCAGGCTGGATCGAGGAAGTTGAGGCCCGCCAGCCTGTCATGAAAGGCGCGCAGGCGCTTTTCGCGTTCACGCTTGAGGCCTTTGAGATGTTCAAACTCGGCACGCAGATCATCAAGGAAAAGCGGGCCGATCACCTTCATGATGTTCTTTTCGGTGGTGTAGTGCGCGCCCGCCTTGCGGCGCTCCGCCCCATCCATCACCGACTGGAAGAGCGAGCCGAAAATCGCCGGGCTGATCTTCTCCCAGTTGAAGCTGCACGCCTCCATCAGGAGCTTGCGCATGGCCGTGTCGAAGGCCGGGGTGCGCAGGCGCTCGGCGAACAGCTCGCCATTGATATAGGGAAAGCGGCGCAGATAGTCCGGCAGGGCCTTCTGGCGCTGGTCCTCCGGCCGGTTGAGAATCTCGAAGAGCTGGATCAGGAGCGAACCGGTATCGGCACCGTCCTCGCGGGTGAAGTCGGCAATCGTCTCCTCGAACACGCCGCGCGGCTCGAATATGCCGGTGGAGTCCGCAAACAGGCAGAAGAGGAGCCGGACCAGAAACTGCTCCAGATCATGGCCGTCATACCCGCTGTCTTTCAGCGCATCGTGCAGTTTTCCAAGCTGCTCTGCGGCGAGGATATTGACCGGGTCCTGATCGGCGAAGCTGCGCTTCTCCACCCCCATGATGAAGCCGAACTTCTCCACATGGGCGGGCAGATCGGCCAGCGCGAAGGCAGTGTGCTCGCGCGTCTCCAGATCAAGAAGCTCGAAGGTCTGGAAGTCGCTCAGGAGGATATAGCGCGGATACTGGCCGGGCTTCAGCGCGTCGGCGTATTCCATCGCCTGCCCGGCCGCGCGGGCCAGATCGCGCCCCGCGCTCTTCTGCTCCACCAAGAGCACGCCCGGCCAGAACAGGTCGATAAAGCCGTGCCGGTTGTCCAGCAGTTTGACGCGCTGCTCATAGGCCGCGACCCGGCGGCGCGAGACCCCGAAAATCTCGAAAAACCCGTCATAGAAGGATTGCGTCTCGCCCTTCTCGTAATGGGCGTCTTTCCAGTCGCGGGCAAACTCCGCCGCCCTCGCCCTGACCTCGCTGAACTGAAGACGCATTCGGTGCTCTCTCCCCGTTGCCCACACGCTAGCCGTGTTGGGGCGGGAGGGGCAATCGGGAAGGACGTTGAAACCCCGGAAGCCCGGAGGGCTATCCGGGGCCTTGGGCCGGTCCTGCACCAGCTCCCGGCTCTGCGCTACGCTTGGCCGGGATTTCAGACGAGTCTCAACACGCGTTTCCCCGACGAAAGTCGGGGCCCAGTCTTTTTTTCTGGATCCCGGCGTCTGCCGGGAAAATGCGAGGATGGGTCCCGGTGGAGAGCCCCGAAAACCCCCAAAACCATGGATAAGAAAACTTATCCCCCACCCTGAAAACCGTGACATTTCGGCCACAGGACGGAATCGGAGGTGGAAATAGCCTGTTTGCGGGGGTACGGACCTGTTTTTCGCGGGGTGAAAACCTGTTCCTGGCGGGGTGAAAACATATCGCTCTCGCCAAGACCGAATAACGATGTTATCCGCCCCCTTATCCACGAGGATAAGTCTGCCGCCTTGCAAAAATGAGGGGCTCATGCCCGCGATCGATCTCGCCCTCCTGTCCGCCGTGTTCGTGACCTTTTTCGTGGTCATCGACCCGATCGGCGTGACCCCGATTTTCGCCGGACTGACCCAAGGGACCAGCGCCGCGCACCGGCGCAAGATGGCCATCAAATCGGTTCTCATCGCCACTATCATATTGCTGGGCTTTGCTTATGGCGGGGAATGGCTGCTCTCCGCGCTGGGCGTGAGCCTGGATGCCTTCCGCGCGGCCGGCGGCGTGCTGCTCTTCCTGCTCGCGCTCGACATGATCTTTGAAAAGCGCACCGAACGGCGCGAGGAACGGGCCGGAAAACTCTCCTCCGAGGCCGAACGGGCGGGGGAGGATATCTCGGTTTTCCCCATGGCTATCCCCATGGTGGCCGGCCCCGGTGCCATCGCCTCGGCCATGCTGTTCATGTCCGGGGCTTCAGGCGATGGGGTGGCGCAGGGCGTGATCCTCGCCGCGATGGGGGCTAACCTGCTGGTTTGTTTGGTGCTTTTCCTTCTCGCGGGGCCGCTCATGCGGCTGATGGGCGATACGGTGGCGGCCATGATCACGCGGATTCTGGGGGTGATCCTGGCCGCACTGGCCGCCCAGTTCATCTTTGACGGGATTTCGGGCGCACTGCTGGGCGGTTAACCGTCCAGAAGTTCCAGGCGCATCGTCTTGAAATCCAAGACGAAACCGCCTCTGGCGGAGAGCACGTCCTGACCGAGAAGGCCATCGCGGCGTGCCGCCGCCCCTTGCGAAATCCCGGCCGATATTCCGGTGACGGTAACCGCCTCCCCGCCTATCTCCACCGTCATTTCAGGCAGGGTGACAGCCTCGCCATCCCACACCATCCCGCCAGCCCCGCCCACGCGCGCGCCGCGGGCCTGCGCATCCTGCGCCAGGGCCGGAAAAAGGCTTATGGGACGGGCAGATAGCGTGGTGGTCTGGGCGCCGGTATCGATCAGGAGATGCAATGGCGCGCCGGCATTTTCGACATCGGCCTCCACGATCGCGGACAGGCCCTCCAGATAGATATTGCTCCCGCCCACCTCGCTTTCAGAGCGTTGAAAACAAAAGCTTTCCGTGCCATTGGCCTGCGCGAATGACAGGCGCTCAAGCCTTAAGAAAACCGGCATGCCGAGGATCGCCTCGATCGTATAACGCCCGCCGGCAAAGCTCAGCGCCTCGTCCGGCAGCACGATGAACACAACGTTGGAAAACCGGGCCGGTCCGACCTCCAGATTGTCAGCTATAGCAAGGCTGGACGCCACATCGTCAGCTCCGGCAGCGCCCACGCTCACCTCGCCGCCAACCGGGCGCAGACCCATCCGCTCCGCCCCGCTTTGCGAGATGGTGGAGAAGGCCGCGCCGGTGTCCAGAATGGCATCGAGCACACCGCCATTGATCGCGATGTCCGCGCGGGGCAGGCCGGCAAGATCGCGTGTCACGTCGAGGCAGCCCTGCGCAAACACGTCCAGCGCAATCGCCCGCTGGCCACGCAGCGGCTCCACAAAGGCGCGCGCCTGCGCAGCGGCAGGGTCAAGCGGGGCGATTTGATCTGCAATATCAAAAGCCTGCGCTGCGCCGTCGAAATCCTCTTCCCGCAGGCGCACCCCGGCCAGAAAGCTTGCCGCATAGCGGCGCATATCGGGCGTCAGGGCCAAATCCTCCATCGCGGCGGCCAGCGCTGCCCCGGCCCGATCATCCTGTCCGGCAAAGGCGGCCAGCGCGCCG
The DNA here is from genome assembly GCA_050485925.1 of Maricaulaceae bacterium. GTDB lineage: Bacteria > Pseudomonadota > Alphaproteobacteria > Caulobacterales > Maricaulaceae > Glycocaulis. The sequence continues at coordinate 13,011 of JBJHCI010000004.1, read as the reverse complement.
TCCACCAGCCGGCGCTCGCTCGCCCGCAGACCGGCAGGGGCAAGCGCTTGCAGTGCGCGCGGCCCGTCCGCTTCCAGCGCCTCTTCCAGCACAGGAGGCTGATCGACCGACGGCAAAGCCAATACGTAGGCGACCAGCAGGCCACTTAAGAGCGCGTTCATCATTTCCTCACATGTGACTATTCACCTGTGAAAGGGTAGAATGATACGGGAAATCACGCAAGAATGACACTCATCCGGGAACAGAACCCTTTTCGATCATGACCTTACGCCACGCCATTCTGGGAATTATCGCGCAGAAACCCTCGACCGGTTTTGATCTGCTGCGCGAGTTCGACGCCAGCCAGTCGGTGATCTGGCCCGCCCCGCAGAACGAGGTCTACCGCGTGCTGCGCCAGTTGAAGGAGGAGGGGCTGGCCGAGATCGTGGCAAAGGGTGCGCGCGGCAGCCGCACCTATGGCGCAACAGATGCAGGGCGGGCTGAGCTTGCCGCCTGGCTTGGTGCCACCAGCGACTACACCTTGCGCTATGAACCTGTTCTCAAAGCGTGTTTTCTGGACCAGACCGATACACGCTCACGGGTTGAACGCGCCCGGCAGGACCTTGCCTTCTACGAGGAGCAGTTGCGCGTCATTGAGCGCACAGCGCGCGAAAAGGCCGGCCAGCCCGGCCCGGTGCGCGAGGATGCGCGCGCCATGGCGGTCGCACTCTATACCGCCCTTGCGGGCTGGGCGCGGGCCATCGTGCAGGAGGATGGAACGGCCCGGCCCGGCTGACCGGACGAAACATGGTCAATCGCGCGTTAAGCAGCCACGAACCGAATCTTAGCCGGTTTCTGCCATGATCCTGCCGTGAGGGTGCGGGAGAAAGGCTCCATGACACGGTTTCGCATCAGCTTGTGGCTTGTTTTTGCGGCGCTTATTGCTCTGGGTCTTGCGGCCTGCGGAGTCTCGCTCAGCCTTGGCATGATTGATCAGGCCATCGCCTTTGCCTGGCCCAGCCTTGGCGCGGCGCTGGCTGTGGCCCTGCTGATACCGGCGGCGAAAAACGAGTAAATTTGACGCCTTAGCCACGGCCGCTGGACGGCCCGTCATTCCAGACAATGCGGTATAGATCAAAGCGCCGGTCGCGTAAGTTGCGCACCGTGCCGGAACGCCGGCTCTCAGCCAGATCATCAAGGCGAAGATCGGCTACCGCGATTGTCTCCACATTTTCAGAGGTTTCTGCCGCGATACCGTCGCGCGCGAAGGGGAAATCGCAGGGCGTCAGGATAGCGCTCTGAGCGTAATTGACGTCCATGTTCTCGACATCCGGCAGATTGCCGACATTGCCGGCCGTCACCACGAAAAACTGGTTTTCGATGGCTCGGGCGTGGGCGCAATAGCGCACGCGCAGATGGCCGGGCCGGTCATCAGTTGCGTAGGGCACGAAAAGGATGCGCGCGCCTTCGTCCGCCAGACGCCGGGCGAGCTCTGGAAATTCGCTGTCATAACAGATGAGTACGCCGATCGGCCCGCAATCGGTGGGGATGGCGTGAACGAAATCTCCGCCCTTGATATTCCACCAGAAACGCTCATTGGGCGTAGGGTGGATCTTCTCCTGGGCATGCACCGAGCCATCGCGCAGGAAAACGTAAGCGACGTTCTGGATCTCGCCGTCTTCCGTTTCGGTCGGGTGCGATCCGCCCACGATATTGATGTTGTAGCGCACCGCCAGCTGGCTCATGAACTCCAGGAAGCGCGGCGTGTGGCGCGACAGGGCGGCTATGGATTCAGACGGTGAAAGCCGTTTCTTTTCAAGCTGTAACAGGGCGACGGTGAACATTTCGGGGAAGACGCAGAAATCGGCCCGGTAGTCGGAGCACACGTCCACGAAATACTCCACATTGCGCTCGAACTCTTTCACGCTCTCCACCCCGCGCGCCATGAACTGTATGGCGGCGACGCGCACGGTCTGCGGGTCCGGCCGGCGTCCGGCGGAGGGCATCTCCACATATTTGGGATTGCGCCAGACCATCAGCGCGGCATGGCCGGCTGAGTCCGTGTCATCGGGATAGTAATTGCGCAGCACACCCACCGGCTCGAAGCCCATGCGCATCTGGAAATTGGAGACGGCGTCCTTGATCTCGCGCGCCTCGATAGCGGCCAGATAATCCTCCGGCGTGGGGTATTGCTTGCGGCGACGCTTGTAGCCGGGCAGGCGCCCGCCAAAGACGACGCCCTTCAGCCCCCAGGCCTGGCAGAGCTGCTTTCTGGCATTGTAGAGGCGCTGGCCGATGCGCAGGCGGCGGCGCGTCGGATCGACCGCCACCTCCATGCCATAGAGCCAGTCGCCATCCTCGTCATGGCGGGCGGCATAGCCATTGCCGGTGATCTCTGCCCAGCTGTGCGGGCGCATGGCCAGCTCTTCGGTAGTGATGAATGTGGCGCACCAGCCGACCACATCGCCTTCATATTCCACGAGAAACTGGCCCTCGGGGAAGGCCTGTATCTGGCCGCGTATCATGCCGGGAAGATCAGGCGGCAGCGTCGGATAGGCCCTGTCCTGCAAGGCCAGAATGGCCGGCACGTCCTCTACCGTAGCATTGCGGACATTCAGCGTGGCACTGCGGCGGTGTTCGGTCATGAAAAATGGGATCCGTAAAGATCGGTGCGCCGATCCCGGAAGAAGCCCCAGGCGGCGCGGTGGCGGTCCAGGAAGGCACGGTCAAAACGCGCGGTCAGCACGCCGGTCTCAGCACGGTCCAGTTCGGCCACCACCTCGCCGGCATGGTCGCAGATAAAGCTGGTGCCATAGAAGACCTGCCCGTTCTCATTGCCCACACGGTTGGCGGCCCCCACCGGCATCACGTTGGAAACGGCATGACCCTGCATGGCCCGGCGCCAGCGCGCAGCCGTATCAAGGCTGTCATCATGAGGTTCAGAGCCGATGGCGGTCGGGTAGAGCAGGACTTCCGCGCCCAGAAGCGCCATGGCGCGCGCGGTCTCCGGGAACCACTGGTCCCAGCAAATCCCCACGCCCACCCGGCCGTGCTTCGTGTTCCACACCTTGAAGCCGGTATCACCGGGGCGGAAATAATACTTCTCCTGATAGCCCGGCCCATCCGGGATATGGCTCTTGCGGTAGACGCCAAGCGCCTTGCCATCAGCATCCAGCATGACAAGGGAATTGTAATAGTGCGGGCCTTCACGCTCGAAGATGGAGACGGGGATCGCCACGCCCAGCTCGGCGGCGAGCGGCTGCAGCGCGGTAACACACGGATGCTCCATCGCCGGATAAGCGGTTGAAAACCAGTGCTCTTCCTGGCTGGTGCAGAAATACGGACCCTGGAACAGTTCCGGCGGCAGGATCACTTGCGCGCCTTTGCCTGCAGCCTCGCGCACCAACGCCTTCACCGTTTCGATATTCGCGGCCATGTCCTGCCCGAACGCGCCTTGCAGCACGCCCAGCGTGATCGATCCTGTCGTCAAGGCTAATCCTCGTTGAGCTCGTCCAGCCAGTCGCCTGGCCCGTCTCCGGTGCGAAGATCCATGACCGTAGGCCATAGCCTCCATGGGGCGCTCGCATCGGCGTTCCAAAGAGCTATGTAGGCAAAACCGGTCGCCGGTTCCATCACGATCTGCGCCCCGTAACCGGAAAGATAGCCCGAATGGGCAATCAGCGTGCGCTCGCCCCAGCGATAGATGCGCCAGCCAAGCCCGTAATGGGTTTCCTGCACACGGCCCGGAAAGCGTCGGTTCAGCGAGTTGGTTTCGCGCGGGGTCGCTACATAGGGTGTGAAGATGCGTTCGCGGATTTCCTGCGGGATGCCGCCGGTTTCCGAGATATGCGCCTGCACCCAGGCAATGAGATCCTCCAACGACACCACGGCGGCCGCAGCAGGGGCCACCGCGTCATAATTGCTGGCCGGATTACCCGGCGTGTTGACGGTGCGTTGCCAGCCCCGGTGCGGGCGGGCCCAGCTCGCAGAGCTGGTCAGATCGGCCTCGCCAAACCCCGCCGAACTCATGCCATAACGCTCAAACAGCCGGCGGCGCACATTATGTTCATAGCTGGATCCAGTGGAGCGGCGTACCACTTCGGCTGCACCGGAAAACACGATATTCTGGTACGTATAGCATTCGCCTACCGCGCAAACCGGATTTAGTTCGGCCGTGTCATTGAGGATCGCCGCGATAGGGCGGCCTTCCTCCAGCCGGTTGTCATAGGCATTGCGGGGCAGGCCGGTGCGATGCGCCACCAGGTCCAGCACGCTGGGCCGGCGGCTATTGCGCACGCGGATGGTTTCAGGGGCCGGATCATCCAGGCGGATACGGCCTTCATGCTCCAGATGCGCCAGTAAGACGCCGGTAATGCTCTTGGTCAGCGAAGCCGCCCGAAACACGGTACGCGGCGTGACCGGCTCGCCAGAGCCGGCTGCCGTCTCACCAGAGGTATAGATCAGCGCCGGGCGGCCCTGCTCGATAATGGCGACTGCCATCCCGACCGTGCGCCGGGCGCTGGCGGCCTGATTGAGCCGTTCAATCACATCTTCAAGATATGCCAGGTTGGAATAGAGCATGACGCGCGGCTGCCGCGCATCACCCAGCTGGGCCAGAGTCTCGGCTTCATCGATAAGGCCAGGCAGAAAGCGTTCCGGTGCGATGCGCCAGACAAAATCCTCGCTGCTGCCGCTGACCGGTTCCGGTGCGACGACCCCTTCAGTCACATACGCTATGTCGATGGCTTCGGCGATCGCAGCCGCTTCGGCCAGCTGAATCTCCGGATCGGTCTCTGGCGCGGTGGAAAGCGCCTCCTGCGCCTCTTCACCCGTCGGTGGGGCGATCAGGAAGACATGCCCGTCCTCCTCATCAGTGTCCGCCCCGTCATCCTCGGTCGGGCGGCGATAAGGCTGGCCGGGCAGCACGCTTTCAGGACGCACGGGCGCGGCCTCAGCCTCAACGGAAAGTCCGGCATCAGCAGCGCTGTCCGCCTCCCACGCAGCCCCGACGCTGGCCAGGATCGCATCGGCTTCAGCCATGGAGAGCGTGGCCGTCACGGCCGGATCGTCATAGGCCGCCGCTGCGCTGACCGCCAGCGCACGCAGGTGCAGGTTTGGCGGCACGGCGCTGGACGCCGCGGCCAATGTCAACGCTGCACAGGCAAACACCGTATGTCGCATGGCCTCACACCAGCGGCTGATTGCAGGTCACACAATGAAATGCGCCCCCGCCCGACAGGATATGCAAAGACGGGCTGGCTGCAAGAGCCCTGCCCGCAAAGTATGGTTTCAACGCGGTTAATGCCGCCTCGACGCGTCGGTTATAGGCCGGTACGATCACCTTCTTCGGGCCGATGACCCAGTTCATATGCGAGGCGGCCTGTGGCTCGCCCTCCTCATCAGCCACAAGGCCGGGCGAGGGTATACGCACCACTTTCAGCCTACGGCCCTTCGCGTCAGTAGCGCTTTCCAGCTGACGGATGATGGCCGCATAGAGCGCGGAATTGGGATCATCAGTGCCGCTCGCCACCTGACACGCCACAATGCCCGGCGCGATGAAGCGGGCGATATTGTCTATATGGCCATCGGTGTGATCGCCGACCAGGCCCTCATCCAGCCAGATCAGTTTTTCAAGGCCCAGCGCCTCTTTCAGACGGTCTTCCACCTGCGTTTCGGTAAGGCCCGGATTGCGGTTGAGGTTAAGCAGGCACTGACGCGTGGTGATCGCGCTGCCCTCGCCATCAAACTCCAGCGCTCCGCCCTCGCAGACCAGATCCACCTCGCGCAGCTGCGCTCCGGCTCTGGCCGCGATAGCAAGACCGATCTGCTGGTCACCATTGAGCGCATACTTGCCGCCCCAACCATTGAAGCGGAAACGCACTGCGACGAGCTGGCCCTTCTCAAGCGCGAAAACAGGCCCGGTATCACGCGCCCAGACATCGCCGTAAGGATTGCGCAGCACGGTAACGCCTGCCCCCATAGCCGCCTTCGCGCTGGCCTCGGCTTCGGCGCTGGCGGCATGAATGACGAGCGCCTGTCCGCCCTCACCCAGCAGCTTCAGGAAGGCGGCAAACTCCGCGCGAGCCGGTTCAAGGTTTTCCTCCCACAGATCAGCGGCTGCCGGCCAGCAGGTATGGATCGCGGCCTGCGCCGCGCTCTCATGGGGGACAAGACGGGTATCGGACATACGTAACTGACCTGCTGCTGCGGCTGTGACCGAACATACCGCTTAGCATGACGCACCAAGGGTAGCGACGGCGTTAAGCGCCTGGCGAAGAAGGACTGCCTGAAATGAAAAGGGCGGCTCGTCAGAGCCGCCCTTCCCTTCAGTTTCAAGCCATCAGGCTCCGGCTACTAGAACTCGTAGCGCAGGCCCAGACGGATGCGGTACAGCGAGGCACCAAGGTCCTCATTGCCCGTGGTCCGCTCGGTGAAGGTGTTGAACCGATACTGGCAAGCGCCAGCCGATGCACACACGATCGCCGGATCGAAGTTCGCGTCATACCCCGCCGAGTTGGCCGGGTTGGACGAGGCAGAGTCACGCGAGTTGAGCGGACGGAAGGTCGGGTCGCCCGTGCGGACCATGTCCGCCGTGACTACCGCGAGGCTGCCGAAATTGCCCGCTGCGGAGTTATAGTTCCGGCCCCACTTGTTGTTCAGCAGGTTCGGGAAGTTCTGTACGTCGACCACGAAGGTGGCGCGGTTGTTCTGGAACCGGTCGATGCCGAACGAGGCAAACGGCAGCTCCTGCTGGAAGCGCAGGCTCCACTCCTGGCCCCAGGGCGAGGACAGGGCACCACGTTCAACAATCTGACCACGGGTGAGACCATGGCGATTGATGAAGTCGTTAAACGCCGCCTGGTTGAAGTTCGCGCCGTAGCTCACGAGCGGATCGTTTTCCAGCGGGACATAAAGCAGATCCGTGCTGGAGGTCGCCTGAATGGCCGAGCGGCCGAACAGCGGGTTGTTGGCGATCGTCGTGAAGGTCGGCGTGCCAGCGCGGCCGGAGGTGATCACGCCGAACACGTCCAGACGCGACGTGAGATCGGTGAAGATATCACGCTCGAAGGACAGACCGACAGTGAACTTGTGCGCGGTCTCATAGACCGAACGACCCGCGACCTGGTTGTTGCGGTCAATCGAGAGCTGGTTGTTGTAGTTGGACACGGCCACCGAAGAGGCACCCGAAACGATGTCCTCAACGTCCTGATAGGCGTAGGCCAGGTAGAAGCCGAACCCGTTCTCGAACTCGTTGGCCAGCGACACGGTGTAGACCCAAGATTCGCCATCGCTGACATTGTAGAGCTCGACCGCGTTCTGGAAGTTTACGCCAGCCTGCTGGTTGAGCGCCTGCAGGTCAGAGTAGACCGGACGGCCGTCGGGAGCGGTGCCGACCGGCAGACCCAGCGCGATCTGCGGCAGGTTGCGCCACGAATAGCCCTGATTGATCCGGCTGTGCAGGATTTGCGCCTCGAACAGGTAGTCACGGCCGAGGTTGAAACCGCCCAGGCTCAGATCAAACTCGTGCTGAAGGGTCAGCGACGACCGCCAGGTGGACGGGATCTCGAAGTCCGGCGCGATCGTGTCGATCGGAGCCAGCGTTGTCGTATCCGCGCCCGCTACCAAGTCGAGAAGCGGTTGAGGGATCACACGCGGATCAACATTGTTGAACGAGCCGCTAAACGTGAATGCCTGCGGCAGGAAGGTGTTGGAGAACCACACATTCGGGTCACCGCCGGAGAACAGGCCGATACCGCCGGAAAGGGTGGTGCGGTCAAGCACATCCCAGCGGAAGCCGAAGCGCGGCTGGATAAGGTCCAGACCGTCCAGGCTGCGGCGGGCATTGGCACCATATAGGTTGTCGAAGTCCGGCCGGTTGATGAGGCTCGTGGCGTCCGTGTAGCGCTCATAACGAAGACCGTAGGTGATCGAGAGGTCCGGCGTGATCTGCCACTGGTCCTGAATGAAGGCAGACCAGACCGTATACTCCAGATTAGTTGCCCCTTCGCGGCGCTCCAAGCTTGGCACACCCCGATAGGTGACAAACGCGTTGCCGTTCAAAAGGTTGTTGACGGCGTTCGCACCGGTGAACTGGAAATTGCCCAAGGCGTCCTGAACGAACAGGTTGTAGAGCGAGTAGTTGTTGTACTCACCGCCGAAGCTGATCACGTGATCGCCCCAGACATAATCGCCCTGGCCGAACACCACCAGACGCTCGTCAGAGAACTCGTTGGCGTGACGCGAACGGTCACACCCGCCGATGAAGGAGCGGTTGGCCGAACCGGAGGTGAGCAGGCCCTCGAGCGGGGTGCCTTGGACAGAATTCTCGTTCAGCGAGATGAAGATCTGGCCGACATCGGTACCCGCACGGCAGTCCTGACCACGGGTGAACTCCTTGTAGCCAACGCGCAGCAGCGTGGAGAAGTTCTGCGTCCAGTTCGAGCTCAGCTGGATGTTGTAGGCGTCCAACTCGACCGGGGTGTCGTACCAGGCCGTCTCGAAGTTGCCGGCAGCGACGTTGGACGTGCCGGATTCCTCGGTGCGCTGATAGCTCAGCTGGAGGCGGTGGTCGTCATTGATGTTCCAGTCGATGCGGGCGAAGTAGCGCTCGGAGGCTTCCGGGATGGAGGCCACGGTCGGACGCGCGCCAACATCATACCCCAGACCTTGCTGGATCAGGCCGCGCAGGGCTTCGTGGAAGCCCGGCTGGATGCCGTTCTGGGCGTCAGAGTTCTCAAAGCCGACCGGACGGGCGGTTTCGAACTTCTCATAGCCCACGAAGAAGAAGAGGCGGTCGCGCAGGATCGGGCCACCGAAGGTGAAGCCGTACTCTTCCTCGGTAAAGGGCGGCGAGTCGATATAGCGACCGAACGCGGTGTTCGATTGATAGTCGTCGCCCGAACGGTAATAGGAGAGCGTACCGCTGAATTCGTTGGTACCGCCGCGGGTCACGACGTTCACCAGACCGCCGGTGAAGCCGCTCTGGAACACCGAATAGTCGGACGCGGACACAGACACCGCCTCGACCGTGTCGAGGGAGATCGGGGAGCGCGAGGTGGCATAGGTCGACTGGGACAGGCCGAAATCGTCGGACTGACGCACGCCGTCGATCACGAACACGTTGAAGCGCGGGTTCGAACCGGCGACGGACAGGTTGCCGGTCGCGCCGGAGGAGTTCGCCAGCGGATCGCGCAGCAGCGTGCTGACAAGGTCGCGGTTGAACGAAGGCTGATTGCGGATGTCACGGGCAGTGAAGGTCGAACCGGCACCGTTGTTCAGGTTGATGGACTGTCCAGCAACACCGGTCACAACGATGGTCTCGACGTTTTCAATCAGGCGCAGCGAGGCGCGAACCGGCGGGTTGGAGCCCGGAGCCAGGTTCAGGTTGTCAACAATGTCACCGTCATACCCCGGCGCATCGACCGTGATCCGGTAAGGACCGCCGACGCGCAGACCGGAAGCGGCGAAGTTACCGTTCGCGCTGGTCGTGGCAACCGACACCGTGGAGGTCGGCACGTGGATGATCGTCACCGAAGCATTGGCAACCGGCGCGCCGTTCTGGTCCACGACGGAGCCGCGCACCTGCGAGGTGGTCTGCTGAGCGTGTACGGCAGCAACCGGGGCCATCGCGGCGAGCGCGGCCACAGAAGCGCCGTAAGCGAGCTTCTTCACGAATTTCATGGGTAAGGTCCCCCTGGATCGACCGATACAATATGAAGCCCGGCGGAATCCGGGCGTTCGGAGGGTCCGCTTACGGACACTCAGAGTCGGTTCGGTGACACATGTATGAAGGTTTTGTTTCAGCCCTAGCGGGTTATTAACAACCGTCCGTCCGTATACAGCGCGCCGGATAAATTATTATCCTGTATAGTCAGATAGATAGGGCGCAGAGGGCGGTAGTGCGGCTTCAAAAGCTGGTCAGACCCACACAGGAACCGCACCAGGCCGGGAACGCAAGCAGCTGTATGGCGTGGCATTCGGGCAACGCAGCTTGCCGCGCCGTCCTTATTGAGGCACTGGTTAAGCGATATACCGTCGATACGCCCGTCGCGTGATGGGTTAAACTGATGTTTCGTTCTGCCAGCAGAAGCCCGTGATTATGGACCAGACCCGCATTACAGCCACACCGGCACAGGATAGTCTCGACCGGACCACGGTGCTCGTACTGATCGCCGCGAGCCTGCTGCTGGCGCTACGTATTGGCGGGCTTGTGGTGAACCCCTCCAGCCTTCACGCCGATGAAACCCAGTACTGGGTATGGTCGCGCGATCTGGACTGGGGCTATTTTTCGAAACCGCCCCTTATTGCCTGGATCATCGCGGGCACCACCGCCCTGTTTGGCGATTCGGGCTGGGCCGTGCGCCTGCCCGCTCCCTTCCTGCACACCGCCACAGCTGGCCTTCTTGCACTCAGCGCCCGGCACCTGTTCGGGAATAGCGCCGCGCTGTGGACGCTGATTGTCTGGCTCACCCTGCCATCGGTGTGGCTGTCCGCCGCCATCATGTCCACCGACGCGGTCATGCTGACATGCTGGGCGCTGGCGCTTTATGCCTTCCTCCGGCTGCGCGACGGGGGCGGCCTGGCCTGGGCCTTGATGCTGGGTGTGGCGCTGGGCCTGGGCATGCTGGCCAAGTATGCGATGGGCTATTTCATCGCCGGGCTGGTGCTGGCCGCGCTGCTGGACGCGCCATCACGCCGCGCTCTGGTACATCCCCGCCTGATTGCCACCGGCGTGACGGCGCTCGCCATTCTCTCGCCGAACCTGGTGTGGAACTGGCAAAATGATTTCGCCACTCTCTCCCACACGGCTGCCAACGCCAACTGGGGCGCGGACATGTTTAACGCGGGTGAGGCAGTGCGCTTCCTCATTGACCAGATGGCGGTGTTCGGGCCGGCCCTGTTCATCACCCTGCTTGCCGCGCTGGTAATGACGGCCAGAAGCTGGCGAGGAGGAACCCACACCCCGGCCTTCCTGGTGCTTGCCTGCTTCATAGTTCCGGCCATAGCGGTAGTCACCGGCCAGGCTTTCCTCAGCCGCGCGCACGCCAACTGGGCCGCCTCTGCCTACCCCGCGGCAACGATACTGGTTGTGGCTTTCCTGCTGCAGGGACAGGTCTGGCGGCGCTATGTGCTGATCGGATCCATAGCACTCCACACGCTGGCTGGTGCCAGCCTTGCCGTGCTGGCGATCAGCCCGGCGCTCAGCGAGCAGACAGGGATGGCCAATGCCTTCAAACGGGTACGCGGCTGGCCGGAGACCGCTGACGCGCTTATCGTGGCCGCCGAGCACACAGGCGTTGAAGCGCTGGTCTTCGATAACCGCAATGATTTCCATCAGATGCAGCGCTATGGCAGCGCCATACCCGCTGAGCTCTATATGTGGATGCGCCATGAGGTGCCAACAAACCATGCCGAGCTTGGTTGGGCGCTCCCTGCGGGGTTTTCAGGCCCCGTACTGATCGTTTCAGAGCGTCAGTCCGAACGACCGGTAATGGCGCGTGACTTTGCCCGCATGGACTATCGGGGCGATATCGCGATCGAACTCGGCGGAGGAAGTGAAAGGGTCTATTCCCTGTTCCTCGCCACAGACTACCGGCCCGTGCCGCGCACGCCCCGCTTCGAGGCCGAAATCGAGGCAGAGCGCGAAGCGCTGCGCAGGCCTTAGGGGCTATTCCCGCCCGCTTCCGCACCCCATATCTCGCGTAGACGCTGGTCCCGGCGGCAGCCGAAGCGGTAACGCTGATACCGGATGGGGTTGTTGGCGGCGTAGTTCTGGTGATACGCCTCCGCTGGCCAGAAGCGTTCCGCATCGCGAATGCCGACCGCCAGCGGGCGTCCGAACCGGACTTCAATCTCTGCGGCGCTGGCACGGGCAGCCTCTGCCTGGGCGTCATCCACCGTGAAGATGAAGGGCGCATACATCGGGCCCCGGTCGCAGAACTGGCCTTCGCCATCAAACGGATCGACATTGCGCCAGTAATGATGAAGCAGTGCCTCGTAACTCACACGGGTGGGGTCAAAGGTCACCTCGACGGCTTCGACATGGCCGGTGTTCCCGTTCACCACCTGACGGTATTCAGGGTTCTCCATATGCCCGCCTATGAAACCGGACAGGGTTTCCACCACGCCGTCCAGCCGGTCGAAATCAGCCTCGGTGCACCAGAAGCAGCCGGACGCGAAGATGGCGCGTTCCATCCCTTCTGGAGGAGTGCGCTCGTCTTGTGCGGCCACCGATCCCGCAGGCGCGTCGCTACAGGCGAACAGGAACAAAGCAGCAAGGCTGGCAATGAGGCGCATGGCGTTCTCCCGGATGGCCGTGATCTGGAGAATGTGGCCCGGAAGCCCACTTTGCCAAGTCAGGTCAGTTCACGATCCCGGCAAATTCATCGCGGCCCGCAGCTAGAGCGAGATTCTGCACCGCCTGCACGGCCGCGCCTTTCAGGAGGTTATCCAGCGCGCAGACAACCACTCCATGGCACCCGTCGTCGGCAATCGACCAGCCGCCAACGACCGCGCCGGGAATATCCTGCCCGTCACGGATTTCAGGGATAGCGTCGGAGAGGCGGATCAGCGTCTCGCCGTCAAAGGCACTCCGATAGCGGGCCTTCAGCGCTTCCAGCGTCACCGGCGTCGCAAACGAAAGCTGGGCGGTCAGCGTTATCCCCCGGAAGAAGGCAACGACATGAGGTGAAAAGCGCACCTCATGGGCGAGATGGCGGCTCATCTCGCGCTCATGCAGATGGCCTGTCAGCGAGTAGGGCATGAGATTATCGCGCAGGGCTTCAAGATCATTCTTGCGGCTTGGGGTCGTACCCGCCCCGGAATAGCCCGATACGCCGAAGAGATGGGCAGGGCCGCTGAGCAGGTCACGTACCGGATGCACGCAGAGCTGGCCTGCCGTGGCGTAGCAGCCTGGATTGGCGATACGCGTAGCGCCTAGTAAGCGCTCACGCCCGTAAAGCTCCGGCAAGCCGTAAACCCAGCCATCATCAAAGCGATAATCGGCGGAGAGATCGACGATGATGGTGTGCG
>JBJHCI010000003.1:0-19297 GCA_050485925.1 Maricaulaceae bacterium | reverse complement strand
GTTGAGTACCAAGGACGATGGATCCCGGCTCGGGGGCCGGGACCCCGGTTGAGAGGTCTATACACTTCGGCCCCGTAAGGCGGCCCGAGAGGCCAAAGGCCGCCGGGCACTTTTGCCCGAACCGACCGAACGGATGTGAGGGAGGACCAGGAAAAATGGTGGGCGCGACAAGAGTCGAACTTGTGACCTCTACGATGTCAACGTAGCGCTCTAACCAACTGAGCTACGCGCCCGCTCGCCTCGGCGAAAACAGGCGGGCGATATAGCCCGCCACATCCGCGCGCGCAAGACGCCGCCCACAGCGCTGAATTCGCGAGGGTTTTGCGGCAACAACATGACTTTTTTGCAACACAATCGGCTGAAAGGCCGGTCGACCACTGATTCTCTGGTATTGGGAGGTTTACGAGCCCGTCATGTGTTGGTCATAGTCCGGCCAGGAAGGAATATTGCGTTCCTTGCGGCCCACCGCCCGTGCGGGGGGAAACTTCGGAAAAGGGGAAATACCGTGAGAAACTGGGAAAAGGAGCGCCTCCTGCGCTCGACCATTATTGCGGGTTTCGCGGTCGCCGGTCTTACTGCCGGGTCCGCGTTCGCGCAGGAAAATGGCTCTGATGAGGACGATAACGGTGTGGCTCAGACCGCGCCGGCCGCCGCTCAGGAGTCGGGTGACCGCGTGGTCGTGACGGGTTCGCGGATCCGCCGTGACTCGTTCACGTCGACCGCTCCGCTGCAGGTCATTGATGTTGAAGAAGTGCGTGATGCCGGTCTGGTCGACGTCGCCCAGATCCTGTCGCAAACGACCGTTGCCCAAGGCGTGCAGATCGACAATACGATCGCCACGGGCGGCTTCGTGACCGATGGCGGTCCGGGTGCCAACAACGTGTCGCTGCGCGGCCTGTCGGCTGACCGCACACTGCCGCTGATCAACGGCCGCCGCTTCGCGCCGGCCGGTGCCGAAGGCGCGCCGTCCATTCCTGACCTGAACCTGATCCCGTCCTCGATGATCCAGCGGATCGACATCCTGCTCGACGGCGCTTCGTCGGTGTACGGTTCGGACGCGGTTGCGGGCGTGGTCAACGTCATTCTGCGCAACCAGTTCCGCGGCGTTCAGGCCGATGCGTTCCTCAGCGTGCCGGAAGAAGGTGGTGCGTCCACCCAGCGCTACAACCTGATGATGGGCGCGGGCGATGCCCGGTCCAACTTCGTGTTCGCGGCTGAATACTTCGTCCAGGACCGCATGCAGATCCAGGACCGCGATTACAATCTGGATCCGAATTCGGGCCTTTATTGTAACCGCAATATCTGGATCGACGCGGACGGCAACGAGCAATCGCGCTGCGTCGGTTCGATCATCAACCGCGCCCGCCGCGGCAACACCACCGACGTGTACCGCACGCCGGGCACGACCAACTTCCCGGGCATCCTGCCGGTCGGCTGGTCCACCGGTGATTCCAACGCCCGTCAGAATCAGTCTTCCTATCTGGAAGGCGGCAACGACGTGATCCCGCTGTCGGAGCGCTATGCGTTCTTCATGACGGGCGATGTCGATCTGGAGCGCTCGCTGTTCGGTCTCGATGGTGTCAACGCCTTCTTCGAAGCGTCCCACACCAACAGCCGCACCAATCAGCGCCAGACCTTCGGTGGTCAGCTCTTCCCGACGGTTCCGGCGTCCAACCCGTTCAACCCGTTCGGCCTGGTGACCACGCCGATCCTGGCTTGGCCGGGCGACCGTTCCTACTCGGTTGAAGTACAGCAGAACCGCCTGATCACCGGCCTGCGCGGCGACTTTGCCGGCTGGGGCTTCTCCAGCTGGGACTTTGAAGTCTTCGCCGGCTACACCCGCTCCATCGGCTATTCCAGCCGTGGCGGCCTGGATGAGGACCGTCTGCGTCACTCGCTGGCGACCACGGTTCAGAACCCTGATGGTTCGTTCAGCTGCGGCACCAATACTCCTGCCGGCTTCGGCTTCATTGATCCCGATCCGTGCGTGCCGGTGAACCTCTTCGCCGACAGCCTGTATCCGATTGACGGCGTGACCGGTTCGGCTTTCGCGACGCCGGAAGAGTTCGAATATCTCTTTGTCAATCGCACCGTCACCACGCGTGTGGACCAGGCGATCGCCGGCGGCTTCGTGACCGGTCCGGTCATGCAGCTTCCCGCTGGTGATCTGTCGGTTGTGGCCGGTGTCGAATGGCGCCGTGACAGCCTGAATTCGGGTGTGGACAATATCGCTGCCCAAGGCCGTGCGGCCGGCTTCTTCGCCGACCGTCTCTCGGTCGGTTCGGTGAGCCTGTTCGAAGCCTATGGCGAAATGTCCATTCCGATCGCCGCGGGTCAGCCGCTGATCGAGGATCTCAGCCTGGAGCTGGCCGGTCGTCTGACCGACCACGAGTTCTACGGTCAGAACGGCACCTATTCGGCCCGTCTGGCTTACTCGCCGACCAACTGGCTGACCTTCCGCAGCACGTACGGCACGTCCTTCCGCGCGCCGAACGCCCGCGAACTGTTCCTCGGTGGTCAGACGGGCTTCGTGCCCGGCACGGCCGACCCGTGTATCGTTCCGCTGGCCGCTCGTCAGCCCGATCCGAACGACCCGCTGGGTACGCCGATCTATGACGGCAACAATGACAACCGCAGCCCGCAAGTCATTGCGAACTGTCAGTCGGAAGGCGTGGATCCGTTCACGCTCGGTCTGGGTGGCTCTGCCTCGATCGAAGCCTTCCGTACCGGTAACCCGGGCCTTGATCCGGAAACCTCGACCGCTTGGTCGGCCGGTTTCGTGGTCAGCCAGCCCTGGTTCGACTCGTTCGACGCCACGCTGGGTGTGAGCTACTTCAACATCAAGGTTGAAGACGCGATCGGCCTGCCGGGCGCGGCCTTCGGTCTCGACCAGTGCTACAACTCGAACGACTTCCCGAACGATCCGTTCTGTGCCCGCCGTACGCGGAACCCGAGCACGGGTCTCCTGATCTCGGTCGACAACACGCCGTTCAACGTGTCGACGTCCGAGCTGTCGGGTGTGGACTTCAACGGTCGCTTCGGCACTGACATCGACGCCTTCGGCGGGATGCGGTTCGACATGAGCACGGTGTGGACCTGGTCTGAGAAAGTGCTCAGCCAGACCACCGATCAGTCGCCGGTTAACAATGTGGTCGGCCGCTGGGGTAACCCGGAATGGCGCGGCACGCTCTCCTCGCGTCTGACGCGTGGCGACTGGTCGGCCTTCTGGCGCATGCGCTATATCGGTTCGCAGGCTTCGCAGTACACCGACATTGCTGACGGTGCGAACTTCCCGTATGGCCAGCGTCAACACCCGAGCTGTGGTTCGCTGGATGTGGGTTGTATCCAGGTCAACGATCCGGGTACCCCGTATGTCGACTTCTCGTCCTACGTGACGTCGAAGTCCGCGACGGTCTACAACGACCTGTCGCTGACCTATACGGCGGACTCCTGGGTGCTGCGTGGCGGTGTGAACAACATCTTCAACGAAGGCCCCGCAGTGGTCAGCAACAACAACACCGGTGCCACCACGGGTCGCGGCAATGCCGTGCTCGGTGCCGGCTACGACCTGATCGGCCGTACGTTCTTCCTGAACGTCACCAAGTCGTTCTAATAACGACCGGCTTCAAGGCCGTACAATTCCCGGCCCGCCTCCTCGTGAGGCGGGCCTTTTCTTTTTCCGGAGTCCGGTCTCGCGGCACGAAAAAACCGCCGGCCTTCTCAGGCGGCGGTTCTTCGTGCCCCGTGCTTTAAAGCGTGTTCTCAAGCGGCCTGCATGGCGCGCTCCACCTCCGTGACAAGGTCGCGCAGATGGAAGGGCTTTGAGAGCACCTTGGCTTGCTTCTGGGTGGTCAGCCCGGCATTGAGCGCCACAGCGGCAAACCCGGTGATGAACATGATGCGCAGCTGCGGATCGATCTCGGCAGCCCGCCGGGCCAGCTCGATCCCGTCCACGCCGGGCATCACAATGTCGGTCAGCAGAAGTTCGAAAGCGCCCGGCGTCGGGCCGAGCACGTCCAGGCCCTCCTCGCCATCGGCTACACTGGTTACCTCATGGCCGGCACGCGTAAGCGCCTTGGCCAGAAAGTCCCGCATGGAGTCGTCGTCTTCCGCCAGCAATATCTTGGCCATATCCATCCCCTCCGGCTCTTGTTATCCACCGCGAAGCCCTTTTAGCGCAAGGAGGTAAAAATGCGTTGAACGCAGATGCGTGTTCGCGGTGCCTGCTGCATTGACCCCCGGCGCGGTCGCGCCATGATGGACCCATGACGGAATCGCCCGCCCCCGACGCGTCACAGAATGCCGCTCTGCGGGCCGTCGAGATTGTGCGCCCGGTTGGCCGACATTCGCGCTTCGTATTTGCCTCACCGCATTCCGGGTCGGACTATCCGGCTGAATTTCTGAAACAATCGGCCCTGCCGCGCGCCATATTGCGGCGCTCGGAAGATGCGCATGTGGACGCACTCTTTGCGTGCGCGCCATCACTGGGTGCGCCGCTGGTCAAGGCACTCTTTCCGCGCTCCTTCATCGATCCCAACCGGGCCGAGACGGAGCTGGATCCCGTTCTGTTCGGGCCGCAAGCTCATGTTCTGGCAGGAAAAATCAGTCAGCGTGCCGCCGCCGGCCTGGGTATTGTGCCGCGTCTGGCCGGTGAGGGCTGCGCGATCTATGCCGGCCCGCTGGCGCTGGACGAGGCCCGCCGCCGCATCGGGCTCTACTACCGGCCCTATCATGCCGCGCTGGCCGGCGAGCTGCAGGCAGCCGAGGCCAGGTTCGGTTCTGCGGTGCTGATCGATTGCCATTCCATGCCGTCTGCAAGTGCCCGCGGGGCCGATATCGTCCTGGGTGACCGGTTCGGCGCGTCCTGCGATCCGGATATAACAGCCTCTGCAGAAAGGCTTTTCCGCGCCGAGGGGTTCAAGGTGGTGCGCAACCGACCCTATGCCGGCGGGTTTACCACCGAGCATTATGGCTGCCCCGCGGAGAACCGCCACGCCCTGCAGATCGAGGTTAATCGCGGGCTGTACATGCATGAGCGCACGCTGGCGCGTACGGCCGGCTTCGCCCCGCTTGCCGAGCGGATCGCGTGCGTCATGGCCGGGCTGATATCGGCGGGCGATGCGCTCAACCGTGCGGCTGAATAGCCAACGTCTAAACCGATGGTTGTATATATTCCCGAACGAGTTTAGAAAAAACCCCGCAACGCGATTCAACTGCAATCAGGGGTTAGCCGCCATGCAGGCCGATATTGACCGCCATGTGGGCCAGAGGCTCCGCCGTCGCCGACGCCTTATGGGTTTGACGCAGAAGGAGCTGGCCGAACGAGTCGGCATCCGCTTCCAGCAGATCCACAAATATGAGACGGGAATCAACAGGATGACGGCCAGCCGGCTATATGAGCTGGCCAAGGCTCTGGGCGCGCCGGTGGAGCATTTCTACGAGGGGCTGAACGGGGATGGGCAGGGCCAGGACAGCCAGGGCGATCTGCTGGCCAGACGTGAAACACTCGAACTTGTAAGGGCTTACTACAAGCTGGGCCGGGGCCCGCGCCAGCGTCTGCTGGAGCTGGCCAAGGCGCTTCAGGCCGCCCTTGACCTCCCCGGCGCGAGCGCCGATACCCGTCAGGCCTGATGCCGGAAGACCCCTATCGCGGTCTGAAGGCCGGGCCGGAAAACAGGGGGATTGGCAGGTGGATAACATCGAGGCCGAACTGGCCCTGCTCGGCACGCTGGCCGACGCCGCGCGCGCCGCGAGCCTGCATTGGTTCCGTACAGGCGTGACGGCAGAAAACAAGGCCAATCAAGGGTTTGACCCTGTCACGGCGGCCGACCGGGCGGTGGAAGACGTGATCCGCCAGCTGCTTGAAGAGCACCGCCCGCAGGACGGAATATGGGGGGAAGAGGGGGAGGATAAACCTGGTCGTTCGGGGCGCACCTGGGTGATCGACCCCATTGACGGCACCCGCGCCTTCCTGGCCGGCCTGCCCAGCTGGACGGTGCTGATCGCCCTTGTTGACGAGACCGGGCCGGTGCTCTCGATCATCGACCAACCCTTTACAAAAGAACGCTTTCTGGGAATGCGCGGCGCAGCCGGGCGGCGGACGCTCCATCAGACGGGCGGCACCGGCACCGTGCTGACCACCCGCAAAACGGCCACGCTCGCCAGCGCGCTGGGTGAAACCACAGATGCCTTTCTTTTCAAAGGGTTGGAATGGGAGGTGTTTCAGAGCGTCCGTACCAGGGCGCGGCTCTTCCGCTATGGTCTGGACGCGTATGGCTATGCCATGCTGGCCGCGGGAGGCCTTGATTTCATTATGGAATCTGAACTCCAGCCCTGGGATGTCGCGGCTCTGATCCCGGTTGTGGAGGGTGCGGGCGGGGTGATCACCAACTGGTCGGGTGGGCCTGCCCACACAGGCGGACAGGTGCTGGCCAGCGCCCATCCGGCCCTGCATGAGGAATTGCTGGCCCTGCTTGCGCCGGCGGCCAAAACCAGCGCGAATCCGTAGTACGCGGTTTATCCCCCGCCGGGAGCGCGGATAAGTCCTAGCGCGCCTGGAGGATAATCCGGACCGGCACCGCGCCAAGCTCAACATGCCCGCCCGCCCGCATCGCCTGTCCATCAAGGCGAAGCGAGAGCGTGTCCTCGAACGCCGGCAAGGCCCGGCGCTCTCCGTTTGGGCGGATAAGCCAGCCATCCGGTGCGGGATAATCGAAGCGGAAGACAAGCTCTGTCCAACGCGGTGCGGCCAGAAACATCAGACCCATACTATGGCGCTGAAACCGCTCAACTTCCGACACCATCTCGGAAAGCTCCGCGATTTCATAGCGTTGTGAAAGAGGCAGGCGGGGGTGGATTTCCAGCCGGATAACGGGGGGCTGCAGGCCGGGGTCGAGGAACAGGCGGGTTTGACGGGTCACTATCCCCGCTTCATGCGCGCTTTCGGGCAGGAGGAGATAGCCGTCCGCGTCCATGCCCAGCGCTTCGAGCCTGCCAGGTGCGGTCTCCAGCCACAGACCGGATGAGGCGCTTTCGAAAGCCAGTTCGGAATCAAGCCGGTAAGCCGGTTCAAAGCGCGCCTCACCGGGCGCGAAGCGGGCCGTGTACTGACGCCAGAAGGGCAGGAGGCGCTCGGCCGGAGCGGTCTCCATCAAGGCCGGATCGGGTGGTTCGACCGGCGTGTCGCCGGCCGGATATCCGGAGGATAGGGCGTGGGCGGAGCCAGGGTATCGACCCCCCTCAAAAAACATGTCTGGAGGGGTCAAAATACATGTGGCAAGAATGCCGCAGAGACCCGCCTGCCACACCCGGCCGGAAAACCGTCTGCCCATGCGGCGCACCCCGCCCAAAACGGGGGATAAGGGGGGGCATAAATTCCTGCAGTTCATCTGCGGCGCTTCCCGGCCCTGGCCTCCGTCTAAGCCTCCGCTATCGCCTGTCTGCGCCGGACGATGCCGACCGCCAGCGCGAGCTGGGCACCGAAATAGGTGATCCAGACGGCCACCCCACCCCAGTCCAGCCCGTCAAAGACCAGCGTGTCGCGGAACAGGCGCGCGGCGATCATGGAATCGGACAGAAGAAAAAGCAGCGCTCCCAGAAGGATCAGGCGCGGCCCCTTCACCAGCGCCGCGGCGATCACCATCACCAGTATGATGCCGAGATAGGCGCTGGCCGGCACCAGCAGCGCGCCCATGGCCGGGCTGATCCACACGAACATGGCGGCGCCATAGGCGATCAGGGCCAGGGCGAGGATCACCCCGTCCTTGCGCCAGCCATCCTTCATGATGAAGCCGATGAAGATGGCGAGATACGCCAGATGGGCAGCACCGAAAAAGCCGATCCCGGCTTCCAGATGCGGTGGGCTGAGATCGAGCGCGAAATCTCCGCCCGCTGACAGAAGCAGGGCGAGGCCCAGCAAAGGCGACTTGCTGAAGAAGGCATAGCCCGCCAGCAGCACGATGCCGGAGACTTTCACCAGCGCGATCTGCACGCCCGCCCCCGTCATCTGGCTGAGGACCAGATAGACCAGGCCGGCGAACACCGCGACGATGAGATAGGCCGGTGCGGCCCATTCCGGGATCAGCGGTCCGGTTTCCCTGTACCGGTTGGCGGAAGAGAATTCGTCAGAAGAACCGGACATGTAACAGGACTCCATCTGGCAATTGGCGCGGCAGTGCAGATCAGGCTAGAACAGGTCTGCGCCCGCCTGAACCCCTCAACAGCGCGGCGTATCCGCAATTCCCGGCCCGCCGCCCGTTGAGGAGCCTTGCATAGATGTTGCCTGCGATCTCTTCGCGCGTCCTTGCGGGCGCGCTTGCCTTCAGCCTGTGCACGGGCCCGCTCATGGCCGACGAGCCCCTACCGGAGGCCCTGACCGGACTGCTGCAGGCGGCCAGCGCGCAGGGACCGCAACGCTTTGCCGATGCGGTGCGCCTTGTAAAGCTGACCCATTCGCCAGAGCAGATCGTGCTGGCGGCCGACGGGTTTGGCGAGGGCGAGGCGGCGCGCGCCATACTCGGCATTGAGGAGCCGGAACCGGCAGTGCTGGCCGAACAGCCAGACGCCGCCGAGGATGACGGCGAGCCCGAAGAGCACAGCCTCATCAATGGCGTGGTGACCATGCCGTTATGGATGGCGCGCCTGGCGGCGGCGGGCGAGTCCGAACTGTGGAACGGGCGGGCCAGCCTCGGGGTGCGGTTTGATTCCGGCAATACCGCGCGCGAGGACTACACGTTCGGCCTGCAATTGCGCCGCGAATTGGCCGGCTGGGGTTTCCGCGCCGATATCGACTACGCCTATTCGGAGATCAATTCGGTTGTCGGCCGCGACAATTTCCGCACCCGGCTGCGCGGCGAGCGCGAGGCAGGCGAACGTTTCACCTATTTCGCGGCCGGCGATTACGAGCAGGACCGGCTGTCCAGCTTTGACTGGACCGGCTTTCTGGGCGTGGGGACGGGTTACCGTGTCATGACCAATCCGGCGCGCACCTGGATCGTGCGGGTCAGCCCCGGTGCGCGTTTCGTCGGCGAGCCGGGCAATGGCACACAGACCAATGGCGCTCTTGATCTGGGCTCCGATCTTGCCCTGCAGATCACCGAGACCGTCAGCTTCACCTCCGAATCCAGCCTGCTGCTGGCCGAAAACAGCCGCGCAGACCAGATGTTCGGACTGAACTCGGCGCTGAGCGATCTGTGGTCGCTGCGTCTGCAATACCGCTACCGCCACGAGTTTGACCCCAATCCGGGCTTCCAGCGCGGTGACAGCCGCACCGATATTTCCGTGGTGCGCGAGTTCTAGGCTTTCAGGCTGTATCGACGAGAGCCGGGCTCCGGAAATTTTCGCGCCGGGGGCAGTTTCGCCGCGAAACGGCCCCTTTTGCTTTCCAGATTGTAAGAATGAACAGGGGAATCGTGGCCGTCCTCCTGCTGGCTGCCGGGGCTTGGGTAGCGTTGGCGGGGGACGGACTTAGCCAACCAAATCCGTTCTCGCGCCTGACAGGCAGGGAACAGCCGGTTGAAGCGTCCGCCGTCTGGTACGAGCGGGCCGACCGGCGCGGCCGGATCGTGGTCGACCGGTCGGGCAATCCCGCCCTGATCTGGCAGGAAGGCGCGCAGGAGGTCCATGCCGTCTATGTCAACCGCGCGTCAGGTGGCGGCGAGGTGCTCCTGAGCGATACCGACCGCGCCCTGTTGCGGGTTTCCAATCTGGGCGGTGCGACCTATTTCCCGGCCGATGCGCCTGACGGTGTGATCGTGGAGCAGATCGGCCCGGCCCATACGCTGGTGGCCGCGCCCGCCAGCGCAAATGATCTCCAGCGTATCGCGCGCGACCTTGCCGATGGCATAGGCCGGCTCAATCGCAATCAGGTCACCGTGGAGGTGCCCTCGCTGGGGCCGGTGGACAATGCCTATCTGGCGGACGCCATGACCGTGGCGCTGCTCGGCGTGGAGCGGGCCCAGAGGCGCAATATCCGCGATCTGCGCACGGTGCGCATCGTGACCGGCATGCGGCCTGATGCCCGCTATGCCGGCGGTACGCTGACCATCACCATCCAGGCCGGGCAGGGCTATGCGGGCCGGCCCTCATCGGACTATATCCGGCGCACCATTGACAGAGCCCGCTAGGCTTTGTTGTGCGGTCCTGGCCGCCAGCCCGGCGCGGCCAGTTCAAAACCTGAAAACTCGAAGCCCGGTGCCACCACACAGCTGACCAGCGTCCAGGCGCCCAGGCTCTCGGCGGTCTGCCAGGCTCCGGCCGGGATGATGGCCTGCGGGCGCTGCCCGGCTCTCAGATCCGGTCCGAGCCGCACAGCGCTCGCCTCTGCCCCATCAGCCGAGAATGTCAGGGCCAGCGGCGCTCCGGCATGCCACAGCCATATTTCGCTGGCATCGACGCGGTGCCAGGCCGACACCGCATCGGCGGCCAGCAGGAAATAGATGGCGGTGGCGTGAGCGCGGCCTTCCCCGTTCGTCCGGTCACGGAAGGTCTCTACATACCAGCCGCCTTCCGGGTGCTGTTTCATGCCGAGAAGCCGGATGATCTCGCCCGCTTCCATGTCGCCGCTGACCGCCCTCACCGGAAACTGTCCTTGGCCTGACGAACCGCAGCATAGACTGCCGCATCGCTGGCCGTTTCAAGGCCCAGACGGGCGCGCAGGCCGGCATCATCCCAGCGCAGGAAGGGGTTGGTCTCCTTCTCCCGGCCGAGCACGGCAGGCACGGTCGATCTGCCCTCCGCCCGCATGGTCTCGACCTCTCTGGCATAGCCGGCGAGCGCGTCATTGTCCGGGTCGATATGGCGGGCAAAGCGGGCGTTGGAGGCGGTGTATTCGTGTGCGCAATAGACCATCGCCTCATCGGGCAGGGCGCGCAGGCGCGCAAGACCCGCCTGAGCCTGCTCCGGCGTGCCTTCAAACAGGCGTCCGCAGCCCAGCGCGAACAGCGCGTCCCCGGCAAACAGCACGTTCTCGCTCGCGAACCAGTAGGCGATATGGCCGAGCGTATGCCCGCCGGTATCGATGACCTCGGCTTCCAGCGCGCCCAGCCGGATGCGCTCACCGGGCTTCACCGGTCGGTCCACATGGCCGATCTTGTCCACCTCGCTGGCAGGCGCGGTGATGACGGCGCCGGTGGCCGCGCGGATCGCATCATTGCCGCCGGCATGATCCCAGTGATGATGCGTGTTCCAGATATCGCTGATCTGCCAGCCGGCGGTCTGCGCCTCGGCCAGGATCACGCCCGCATCAGGACTGTCTATGCTGACACACGCGCCGGTCTGGCTGCACCGGGCGAGGAAGCCGTAATTATCTTCAAGGCAGGCAAACTGGCGGATTTCAAGCATATCTAACGGCAGACCCTTACATCTTGGCGGCTTACCAGCCGGGCGGCGAAAGCCTATCATCCCCACGATCAGAGAGGCGAGCCCATGCGCAGCGATGCTGTGGAGATAGAGCGGTTTTACCGGACCCGGCGCGGCGAGGCGGCACGCACCATGGCGCAGCGGCGGTTAAGCGCGCTGTGGCCGGAAACCAAGGGGCTCGATGTGCTCGGCTATGGCTTCGCCACGCCCTGGCTGGAGCCTTACCGGGATAGCGCCCGGCGCACGATCGCCTTCATGCCCGCCGCGCAAGGGGCCATTGCCTGGCCCGATAACGGCCGGGGGGAGAAGGGGCTGACCTGCCTGGGTGAGGAGACACGCCTGCCCTTTGCCGAGGCGATGTTCGACCGGATCATCGTCGCCCATGCGCTGGAGGAGGCGGAGAACATGCAGCGCCTATTGCGCGAGCTGTGGCGGGTGCTGAGCCCGGAGGGGCGGCTGGTCATCATCGCCGCGCACCGTTCCGGCGCCTGGGCGCGTGTGGACGCCACTCCGTTCGGCCATGGCAGGCCTTTCTCGCGCGGTCAGCTCACCCGGGCGCTGCGCGATGCGCTGTTCGAGCCGAGCGCCTGGGCGCGCGCGCTTTACGCCCCGCCCTGGAACTGGCTATGCGGGCCGCGCGCCGCCAACGGGTTCGAGGCAGTCGGCGAAAAGGTGTGGCCGGGTTTTGGCGGGCTCATTCTGGTGGAGGCGGTCAAGCATGTCGGCGCGGTGCGTCCGCGCGCCGCCCCTGCGGCAGTCAAGCCCCTTGAAGCGGCGCGCCCTGCCGGGCTATCTGCCCGGACCACCACCCGAAAGGACCAGCCCGATGACGCTTCAGCCCCGCCCCGGCATTCTTGACATCAAGCCCTACAAGCCGGGTTCGGCCGCGCCGAAGGGGGCGGTGAAGCTGTCCTCCAACGAAAATGCGCTGGGCTGCAGCCCGAAGGCGGCCAAGGCCTTCCGCGAAGCGGCTGACCGGCTGCACATCTATCCCGATGGCGGGGCGGTGCGCCTGCGTGAGGCGATAGGCAAGGCCGAAGGCATTGACCCGGCACAAATCGTGTGCGGGGCCGGGTCGGACGAAATCCTGCAACTGCTCGGACGGGCCTATCTCGGCCCCGGCGACACGGTTCTGCAGAGCCAGTACGGCTTCCTCGTCTACCGGCTGGTCGCCATGCAGTCGGGTGCGCAGATCGTGTCGGCATCCGAAGCCGGCTACATGACCGATGTTGACGCCATGCTGGCCGCCGCGCGTGAGCACAAGCCGCGCATTGTCTTCCTGGCCAATCCCAACAATCCCACCGGCACTTGGATACAGCGCGCGGAGATCGAACGCCTGCATGCCGGCCTGCCCGATGACACTCTGCTGGTGCTGGACGCGGCCTATGGCGAGTTTGTCGACCATCCCGATTACGAGTCCGGCATGGGGCTGGTAAGCCATCACGACAATATCGTGGTCACGCGCACTTTCTCGAAAATCCACGGCCTGGCCGGCATGAGGCTCGGCTGGGCCTATGGTCCCGCCAGCGTGATTGATGTGCTGAATCGGGTGCGCGGGCCCTTCAATGTGAACCTGCCCGCCATCGAGGCCGGGATCGCGGCGATCAATGACACGGCGTTTGTGGCGCAATCGAAGGCGCACAATGCGCGCTGGCTCGCCTTCCTGACCCAGCAGCTGGGCGGACTCGGCCTCGAAGTGACGCCCTCGGTGTGCAATTTCGTACTGGTCCATTTCCCGCAAGTGCCGGGCAAGACGGCGGAGGATGCGGACCGCTTCCTCACCTCGAAGGGTCTTGTGGTGCGCGATGTGAAGCCCTACGGCCTGCCGCACGCCCTGCGCATTTCCATCGGGCTGGAAGAGGATAACCGGCGCGTCGCCGATGCCCTGGCCGAGTTCATGGCGGGTTAGGACGCGCTTGCGGCGCTACGCGCCGTTTTTTGTTGATGCTCGGCCCATCCGGGCTTCGCGTCCTCGCCAAAGCTGCGGTCGCGCTTGCGGCGCTACGCGCCGCTTTTTGCTGATACTCGGCCCATCCGGGCTTCGCGTCCTCGCTTCCGGGCTCGCAAGGCTTGCCCTTCGCTGCGGAGGCACGAAACAGTCGAAAGCCTTTTCGATTACTCCTGCGGCAGTTCCGGCAGGTCGAGCGGTGCCGGTACGGGACCGGTCAGCGGGCCGACATCGCCAATGCGCGCCGGGCCGAGGAACACACCGCCGCGCTGCAGGCGGAAAGGCAGGGCCACCCCGGCCTCCCGGCGCGGTGCCATCATCAGGGCCAGACGCACCGCCTCGCCCTGTTCGGCGGTCAATATGCCGGCGCTGGCAAGGCTGGTGATCAGGCCTTCCGGTTCCCCGATCATCACCGAAAGGCGTCCTTCCGGCCGCATCTCGGGATCAACGCCGAGCGACCCGTCTCCGCTGAGGCGGGCCGTGCCCCACTCCACCTGCGCTCCGGCGATCTCCAGCCGTCCGCCATTCCCGCTCCAGTGCGCAAGATTGGCGTCAGCGGCCAGCGCACTCCACTGGGTCAGAGCAGCATCCAGGCGCACGCGCTCGGCGCGGCTGCCAAACGCGGCGCGCGTGGCGGGATCCAGCTGGTCCTCGCCCAGCGTGAGGCCGGTTATCTCAAGGCGCAGGCGCAGCCGGTCATCGTCCTCGATGAGGCCGGACAGGATGAGGGTCTCCAGCGCCTCGATCACGGCCGCGCCGCTATCGGCATCGGTCAGGCGCGCGTTTTCCAGTTCGGCCCCGATACGGATGGTGGAACTCTTCCGGCCGGCGAGGCTCAGCCGGGCGGTCTGCGCCTCGCCATGATAGCGCCGGTTCCCTTCCTCGCCGGGCAGTTCCAGCACTGCCGGCGCGCGGAACGCCACGATCCAGTGGCCGATATTATAGGGCAAGGCGCTGGCCGAGAGGGCGGGCATCCGCGCCCGCCAGCCGCCATCCTCTACCGGGGCGGTGATGTCCGGTTCGGCGACATTGACGGTGAAGCGGAAGGGAAAGCCGGTGACATTCACACCCTCATGGCTGATGACATAGCCTTCCGCCTCCTGCGCCGCGATCCAGTTCTCCCCGGCCTGTCTGATCTCTCCGGCCATCCAGAACCAGTAGGCCGCGTAGATGAGAATGGCGATGCCAAACAGGATGAAGGGGATGAAGAGGCCAAGCCGCGAAGGCGCGCCTGCCGGGCTCTTGCCGGTTCTGATCATGCGGTGATCTCCTTGACGGCAGGGTTGTGGCCGGCTTCGGCCAGCAGAGCTTGCGATGCGCTTTCAATGCGCGCTTCCAGCGTGGTCATGAACTCGCCCTTGGCAAGGTCCGGTTCTATGGCGGGCAGGAACTCGACCAGAATGGTGCCCGGACGGCGTACAAACCCCGAGCCCGGCCAGTAGAGCCCGGAATTGAGCGCCACCGGCACACACGGCACGCCCATCGCGCTGTATAGCCCGGCCACGCCCGGCTTGTAGCTTTCCATTTCACCGGGCTTGACCCGCGTACCCTGGGGGAAGATGACGATCTGGCGGCCTTCTCCGGCCCGTTCGCGCGCGGCTTTGAGCATGTTGCGCAGGGCTTTGGCCCCGGCGGAACGGTCCACCGCGACGTTTTTCAGCTTCATCGCGTACCAGCCAAAGACGGGCAGGAATTTCAGCTCTTTTTTCAGGATGATCGCTGGGTCGGGCAGGATCTGCCAGAAGGCCAGCGTCTCGAACATGGACTGGTGCTTGGAGGCAATGAGTGCCGGGCCGGTGGGGATGTGTTCGCGCCCGCGCACCTCGAAGCGTATGCCGCACAGAAGGCGCAGACCCGCAAACACCAGAACCAGATAGAGCCGGAAGCAGGCCTTCGCCCAGCTGCGCGGACCCAGAAGGGCCGGCAGGCAGATAAGGCCCATGACGGCCATCAGGCCGTAAAGCCAGATCACGAACAGGGCTGAACCGATGACATGCAATTGTCCCGCGCTCCCGAGGTGTTTTTTCAAGGGGTCTTTCTTGCGCGGTTCAGCGGTCCGCGTCGAGGGGCTGACGCAGGATTTCGCGGGCATAAACGGCGGTGAATTTCAGATATTCCTGCAGCCAGCGCCGCGCTGCGCGTGTCCCGGTCCAGGGCGGTGGGCTGGGTACGCCATGGGCGGCCAGCTCATGGCCGGGCATGGCCGCCTTCAGCTCCAGCAGGGCGCGCGGCATATGGAAGTCCGAGGTGACGATGATGAGGCGGGTATAGCCGTGTCCGCGCGCCCAGCGTGCCGTTTCTTCTGCATTGCCGATCGTGTTGGCGGCCTCCACGCCGATATCCACGCAGCACTCGAACAGCTCGGCCGGTGCGCCAGATGCCTGGCGGACCGCGCCCATGGTCACTTCCGGATTGCCACCGGAAATCAGCAGCCGCTCGCCGCGCCCTTCGGCCAGCAGGGAAACACCGGTCGCCACGCGTCCTTCCCAGCCGGTCAGCGCCACGATGGCATCGGCGCGCGCGTCTTCCTGCGGCCCGTAGGAGAGCCCGGCGCGCACGAACAGTGCGAAGCTCATGATCCCGGCAAGGATCAGGGCGAACGCGCCAAAGCGCAGAACGGAGAAAAAGGCCTTCATGACGGTCCGGCTGCAGCTTCATGCATGGGTTGAATATGACGCCAACGCACGCGCCTGCCAATGAAAGAACGGCGTTTTCAGCCGGTTCGCGAAGCCAGGCTTGTGGCGATGGCAAGGCGCGCGGACAGGGCGGCAACCAGGCCCGCCAGGAAGGCGGCAACCGGCAGGATCAGGACCGCGCCCCAGCCGGGCAGAAGGCTTGGCAGGAAGAAGATCGCCCCGGCCGTGCCGCCAATGCGGCCGAGCGCAAAAGCAGAGACCAGCGCCAGTATGGCCCCGGCCGTGCCGGCCTTCAGACCGAGCAGGAAGAACCGCTCCTGAAACAGCGCCACGATGAATCGGTCCGGCGCTCCGACAAGATGCAGGGCCTCGGCAATTTCGCGGCGCATGGCCAGCGCGGCGCGCGCGGCAAAGGCAATTACGGCGGCGGCCGCGCCGCATACCAGCAGGGCAAGCCCGATCGCGAACCAGCGCACCGTGGCGGAGGCGCGTGACAGCGCCCCCGCCCACAACCGGTTATCGTCGACAATGACGCGGTAGGGCGCGTCCTCGAACAGGGCCTCTATCGCGCCAGTCAGGGGCGGGTTGGCGGGATCGACCTCCAGCGTGACAAGGCGGGGTAGGGGAAAGTCGTCGGGCAGGCTGACCTGTCCCAGCCACGGGCGCAGCAGGGCCTCGGATGCGGTGCGTGAGCGCACATGCGCGTCCAGAACGCCGGGCAGTCCCGAGGCCAGTTCTCCGGCCTGTGCGGCGGCGGCTTCACCGTCGCCGTCCGCTCCGGGCAGCACCTGCAGCGTGATCTCACTGGCCAGCTGACTGCCCCAGGTGTCGGAGGCGCGCCAGGTGCCCGCCGCGCCGATCACCGCGAGGCAGGCCAGGAAAACCAGAATGGCGCAGACCGCCAGCAAGGGCAGGTCGCGGCCAGCCTCGGGGGGCAATAGCGGGGCGGAACGGCGGGCCTGGCTCATGCCGCACGGTTCCGGGTGGTGAGCCGTCCGCCTGCCAGCTCCATCACCGGCACTTTCATAGAGCGGATGAGGGTTAGGTCATGGCTGGCGATGAGCACGGTGGTGCCCAGCCGGTTCAGCTCGGCAAACAGGCGCAGCAGGCGCCGTGCCATCTCCGGATCGACGTTTCCCGTAGGTTCGTCGGCGATCAGGATTTCCGGCCGGCTGACCACGGCGCGCGCAATCGCGGCGCGCTGCTGTTCCCCACCGGACAGGGTGGGCGGCAGCGCGTCAATGCGCTCGCCCAGCCCGACCCAGTTGAGCAGCTCCACAATGTCTTCCTGGTACTGGCCTACGCGCTGCCCGGCGACGCGCAGGGGCAGGGCGACATTATCGAAAACGGAGAGGTGGGAGAGCAGGCGGAAATCCTGGAACACCACCCCGATCCGGCGGCGCAGGGCGGGCAGGTCATCGCGTGTCAGCGTGCTGGTATCCTGCCCGAACAGCGAGATCAGGCCGCGTGCGGGCCGTTCGGCCAGATAGATCATCCGGAGCAGGGAGGTTTTGCCCGCGCCGGACGGACCGGTCAGAAACTGGAAACTTCCTGGCGTGAATTCAAAAGAGAGGTCGCTGAGTACTTCCGGCCCGCGCCCATCGCGCATGCCGCCCGGGTCGAAGCGCACAGCGGGTGCGGCACTGGCCGGATCGTGACGGGGCTGGGGCTCGGTCGGGTCCATCAGGCGGGTGCGGTCTCGCTCAAGGGTCGCAAGGCAGGTGCGCCGGGCGTGCAGTATCGGCGCGAATCCGACTATGCAGGAGGAAAGAGGTAATCGTCCATGATCGTGACCTGTCCAAGCTGTGAGACGCGCTACCGGGTCGACCCCGAGGCCATGGCGGTGCGCGCAGGGCGTGTGCGCTGTGCGGCGTGCGGGCATGGCTGGAAGGTCTCAGAGGAGGAGCTGACCCTCTCCGAACCTGCCAAACCCTCTCTGCGCAAGGAACCGGTGGAGGGGGAGTCCCGTCCCCGCCCGCTATCGGCGATGGAGCCGGTCAAGCCCCATGAAGTGGTGCGCAAGCGGGCCGAAACCCGCCGCCAGCGTACACGCCGAACGGTGGAAGGGGCGGGCTGGGCGGTAGTGGCGGCCTCCTGCCTTGTGATGCTGGGCGCGGCTTTCCTGTTCCGGGTGGATATTGTCGATGCCTTCCCGCGCGCCGGATCCGCCTATGCCGCTATCGGTATCGATGTGAACCCGCATGGCCTGGAAATACGTGATCTGCGCGCCTACCCTTCCGAGGAGGATGGCGAAGGGCTCGTCATTGAAGGCGCGGTGGTCAATGTGACGGGGCGTGAGCGCACCTCCCTGCCGCTGCGCGCGATGATCCTTGATGCCAACGGGCAGGTTCTGGTCGAGTGGGTGGTGATGCTGGACGCGCTCAGCCTGCCTGCGCGCGGCCAGGAAGCCTTCCGCTCCCTGCTGGCCGATCCGCCCGAGGGTGCCGCCGAGCTGGAAGTGGTCTTCGCGCCAGACGCGTGAGCCGTCTAGAACCGGTCCAGAAGCCGTTCGATATAGGCGCGCTCTTCGGGCGTGAGAGAGCCGTCACCGGCGCGGCGGCGCAGCTCTTCGAGAATGTCGCGGGCGCGCTGACGTTCGATCTCTGAAGGAATTTCAGCCTCCCCGCCCGTGCCGCCGCCATCGGTCTCCCGGCCCAGCGGATCGCGATCGCGCTGGCCACGCCCGTTCCGCTCGTTTTCGGCCTGCAGGCGTTCAGCCGTCTCGGCAGCCCCTTCGCGCAGGGACTGCAAGGCACCGTCCTGCGCGTCCAGCGCCCGCCCCTCATCGCCATCCTCGATCGCCCGGCGGGCCTCCTCCATCTGGCGCCCCGCCTCGGCAAGCGCTTCCTCGCCGTCCTCGGACAGGCCGCCCGGCAGGGTATCGCGCAGCTGGTCCAGCCGTTCGCGCAGCAGGGCCTGACGGTCTGCCAGATCGCCCGGCTCACCATTGGCCCCATCTTCGCCGTCTTCCCGCGGGCGCGACAGGTTGAAGGTCTCATCCATCAGGCCGCGCTGTTCGCCGATGATCTCGCCCATTTCCTCCAGCGCCTCGCGCAGGGCGCGCGCCATTTCGCTCTCATTCATGCCCTGCCCGCCGCCGCCGGCCATGATCTGCATGTTGCGCAGCAATTCGGCGAGCGCGGCGAGCGCCCGGCGCGCGCCTTCGGTATCGCCCAGCTCGGTCGCCTCGCGCAGCGCGTCGAGCAGTTCCTGCAGCATGTCCGCGCTCAGATTCATGCCGCCGCCCGCTCCGCTGGCCAGCGCGTCGGACTGCATCGCTTCACGCATCAGGGCGGCGATATAGTTGCGCGTCGCCTGCTCGAACTGGTCGAAGAGCGCGGCCAGCTCCATCTCG
>JBJHCI010000002.1:0-20269 GCA_050485925.1 Maricaulaceae bacterium | reverse complement strand
TCTTGGCGCGGGTGATGATCTCCATTACCTTGGCGGCCTGCGCCCCGCCCATCACGGCAGTGCGGGCCGTCGGCCAGGCGAAGATGAAGCGCGGATCAAAGCCGCGCCCGCACATGCCGTAATTGCCCGCGCCGTATGAGCCGCCGAGCACAATCGTGATCTTGGCCACACGCGCATTGGCAACGGCCTGGATCATTTTCGATCCGTGCTTGATCGCGCCATCGGCCTCGGCCTTCGAGCCGACCATGTAGCCGGTCGTGTTCTGCAGGAAGATGAGCGGCGTGCCGGACTGGTCGCAGAGCTGGATGAACTGCCCGGCCTTCATCGAGCCTTCGGGCTGGATCGGGCCGTTATTGCCCAGAATGCCGACCAGATGCCCGCCAATGCGGGCATGGCCGCACACGGTTTCGGCGCCATAGCGCGCCTTGAACTCCAGGAAGTCCGACCCGTCGACGATGCGCGCGATCACCTCTTTCACATCATAAGGCGTGCGGTCATCGGCCGGCACGACGCCCAACAGTTCTTCCGCGCTGAACTTTGGGGGTTCGCCCTGCCCGGGCGGGGTGGCCGCGTCCCAGTTCAGCTTGTCCATGATCTCGCGGGCATAGGCAATGGCCTGCGCATCGTTCTCGGCGACATATTCGCCGAGCCCCGTCACCTCGCCATGCAGCCTCGCGCCGCCAAGGCTTTCATCATCGGCGTCCTCGCCAATGGCGGCTTTGACAAGCGGCGGGCCGGCCAGAAAGATTTTCGAATTGCCTTTCACTAGCACCACATAGTCTGACAGGCCCGGCAGATAGGCCCCACCCGCCGTCGACGAGCCGTGTACCACCGCGATCTGCGGGATGCCGGCGGCAGACAGGCGCGCCTGATTGGCAAAGCTGCGGCCGCCATCGACGAAAATTTCGGCCTGATAGAGCAGGTTCGCGCCGCCGGACTCCACCAGGTGGATGAAAGGCAGCTTGTTCTCAAACGCTATTTCCTGCGCGCGCAGGGCCTTCTTCAGGCCCATCGGCGCGACCGTGCCGCCCTTGATGGCGCTGTCGCTCGCCCCGATGATGACGCGCTTTCCGCAGACCTGCCCGATGCCGACAATGGAGCCGCCGCCCGAGGCGCCCTTGTCCCCGTCATCATCATGCATTTTCAGGCCCGCCAGCGGGGAGAGCTCGATGAAGGGCGCATCGCGGTCCAAGAGCCGCGCCACGCGCTCGCGGGGCAATAGCTGGCCCCGCTTTTCAAAGTCCGCCCGCTTGCGCTCTGAATTGGCGCGCACCTTTTCCTCTAGCCCGCGCACTTCGGCGAGCCGCTCGGCCATCTTGTCCGCATTGGCGCGAAATTCGTCGCTCGCGGCGTTGAGGCGTGAGACAAGCACGGGCATCAGCTGACCCCTCCGCGCAGCACTTCCGGGTCCACCGCCCGGTGGAAGCCATTATAGGCCACGCTCTTCTCATGGTCAGGCAGGGGGAAGACCGCGCTGCCGAGCGGCGCGCCGCCATCAATGGCCAGCGTCACGCCGGTGATGAAACTCGCCCCTTCGCTTAAGAGAAACACGATGGCAGAGGACACTTCCGCCTCGGTGCCCATGCGCTTGGCGGGCAGGTGCTGGCGCAGATGCGGGATCATGGCGCGCACCGCCCCGCCATAGGTATCCATGCCGGATGAGGCGATCCAGCCTGGCGCCACGGCGTTCACCCGCACGCCATATTGCGCCCATTCAAATGCTGCCGTCTTGGTGAGGTTTGCCATGCCCGCCCGCGCGGCACCGGAATGGGCCATGCCCGGCATGCCGTTCCACATATCGGCCGTCATGTTGACGATCGTGCCGCCATGTTCGGCCATGGAGGCCTCGAACACGGCGCGCATCATCAGGAATCCACCGGTCAGATTGGTCGCGATCACCGCGTCCCACCCCTTCTTGGAGATGTCCTGAAGGCTGGCGGGGAACTGCCCGCCCGCATTGTTCACAAGCCCATGGACGGGCCCGTGCTCGGCGACGATTTCGGTGATGGCCGCCTTCACCGCCTCCTCGTCGCGGATGTCAAAGCTCGCCATGTGGCAGATGCCGCCATCCTCGACGATTTCGGCGGCGACGCTTTCCAGTTTTTCCACCTTGCGCCCGGTGATGATCACCTTGGCGCCGAGGCTTGCCAGCTCATGGGCCGTGCAGCGGCCAATGCCTGAGCCAGCGCCGGTGACGATTATCGTCTTTCCGGCAAACAGGCCGTCGCGGAACACGCTGTCATAGCTTTTCGCGCTCACAGGCCCTTGTCTCCTCCGTGACTGGCCCGTTCTCGATGGGGCTCTTGTCATGTCGATCAGGCTGACGCATGCTTACGTATGCGTCAAGTGCATCTTGTAAGCGTCAGGCAGGGTATGATGGCCAGAGCGAATGCGGATATGAAAGCGCAACAGGCCGGTGAGCCCCTCTACGGGATTGCCGATCTCGCCGAGCATTTCGGCATCAGCCTGCGTACGATCCGCTTCTATGAGGACAAGGGGCTGATCAGTCCGCAGCGCGTCGGTACCCAGCGCGTCTATACCGAGACCGACCGCCAGCGCCTCTCGCTCATCCTGCGCGCCAAGGCGATCGGCTCAAAGCTGTCGGAGATACGCACCTTCCTCGATCTTTACGGGCGCGAGGGTGAGGGACGGGAGAAGCAGCTGCGCTATGTGATCGAACGCACGGGCGAGAAAATCGCCGAGCTGGAGGACAAGCGCCGCCAGATCGACGAGACGCTCGACGAATTGCGCCTGATTCATGAGGGATCGAAAGACAGGCTGAAGAAGCTGAAAGGGTAGTTTTACCCCTCCCGCACCGCCCGGCCCGCCTCCACGGCCACATATTGCACGCCGTCGCCAAAGGCCTCGAACAGGCCCTTCTCCACGCCGGTAAGCCAGGCCTGACAGCCAATGGCGCTGATCGCCGCCGCGAGCCCTTCGCGCCGCGCCGCGTCCAGATGGGCGCACGCCTCGTCAAAGATCATCACCGGCGCAGCGCCCCGTTCACGCGCGAGTGCCGACCCTTGCGCCAGCGCCAGCCCCAGCAGCAGGGCCTTCTGCTCACCGGTGGAGCAATCGGCCGCCAGCTGGTCCTTCTCCCGGTGCCGGGCGGTAAGCTCGGTGCGGTGCGGACCGGACAGCGCGCGGCCCGCCGCCGCGTCCTTTCGGCGGGTCGATTTCAGCCGCTCGGCAAAGCGTGCCTCCGCCTCGGCTTCAGACTCGTCCAGAAACCCCTCCAGAAGCCCCTCCAGAGCGAGATCCGCCTTCGGGAAGGCAGAAACCGGCCTTGCATCGATTTCGCTCTGTAGCGCCCTTAAAACGGCCCTGCGGGCCATCGCCATCGCGGTGCCGGATGAGGCCATCTCGGCTTCCAGCGCATCCAGCCAGACCGGGTCCACGGCCAAGCCTTCATCCATGCGGTCCAGCAGGCGCTGGCGCTCGCGCATCGCCTTCTCATACGCGCTGGCATGGCGGGCATGGTCAGGTTCCCCGGCCAGCACCAGCCGGTCGAAGAAGCGCATCCGGTCGCTGCGCGGGCCCGCCCAGAGCCGGTCCTCGCGCGGGGTTAGCCAGATCATCGGGAAGAGGCGTGCCAGCGCGGTCTGGGTGGCGACCGCACCTTCCAGCCGGGTGCGGCGGCGGGCGGGATTGTCGGGATCGGATCCGGTGGCGAGCGTTACCGGGCCGTGAGCCGTTTCAGCCTCGGCATGGACCGCCCAGACAGGCGCGCCCTGCCCGTCCCGGCGCTGACGCACCGCATCGGCTCCGGCTGCGCGCAGTCCCCGCCCCGGCCCCAGAAAGGATACCGCTTCCACCAGATTGGTCTTGCCCGCCCCGTTGGAACCGAACAGGCAGACAGGCCGTGTATCCAGCACGAGATCGAGGCTGGTATAATTGCGAAACCCGGTCAGTTTCAGCCGGGTAACGGCGGCGCGGGTCAATTGGGCCATTGCGCATTACTCCAGCCGACGCCGCATAACCCGTCTTTAGCTCCGCAATGCATCCGCGTTGCGATGTTCCGCGCATTGGCGCGGGCGGCCGTTCGGCCTGGTGGCGCTAGGCGCCTGGAAGACTCTTCGGCCCTGTAAGGGGCCACCAGCGCGAACGCGCGTCCGCAGCTTCTGCGAGGAGCGACGCACCGATGTGCGGAGCATCACTAAAGGCAGGACCTACACCCGCAGCGGCATCAGCACGTATTCAGCATCGGGATCGCCGGAATCGGTCACGCGCGTGGGCGAACCGGAATCGGCAAACTCGAACACGGCCTCATCCCCGCCGATCTGGCCGGCAACGTCCAGCAGATAGCGCGCATTGAAACCGATCACGATTTCCGGCGCGCTATAGTCAGCGTGCAGTTCTTCGCTCGCCGTGCCGCTTTCCGGATTGTTCACCGCGAGCACCAGTGTGGAGTCCGCGATGGTCAGCTTGATGGAGCGCGATTTTTCCTGGCTGATCGTGGCCACGCGGTCGACAGCCTGCGCGAACGGGGCGCGATCCACCTTCATGATCTTGT
Source organism: Maricaulaceae bacterium (assembly GCA_050485925.1). Taxonomy (GTDB): domain Bacteria; phylum Pseudomonadota; class Alphaproteobacteria; order Caulobacterales; family Maricaulaceae; genus Glycocaulis. Next base: position 15,756 of record JBJHCI010000002.1, on the reverse strand, counting down.
CATTGCCGCGCGGAATGACCCGCTCATAGTCTGGGAAGGTGCCGTCGATCAGTTTTGAGGTAAGCACGGCCGAGCCCAGTTCGAAGCGGATCTTGCCTTCAGACACCTGTACTCGGATCTCGTCATCGACATCCTCCAGCAGGCGGCGCAGTTCCTGAATGGGTTTGCGCGGCACGATGACGGCCGGCATGGACTCAGCCCCTGCAGGCAGGTCGGTCTCGGCGAGTGCCAGACGATGACCATCGGTCGCCACGGCGCGCAGCGTCTTGCGGCCATCGCGTGTCGCAGCATGCAGATGGATGCCGTTGAGGTAATAGCGCGTCTCCTCGGTGGAGATCGCAAAGCGCGTCTTGTCGATCAGGCGCGCGAGCGCCGCGCCCGGCAGGGAAAAGCCGGTGGCCAGATCCTCGGTCGGCATCACCGGAAAATCGCCCGCGGGCAAGGCGGGCAAGTTGAAGCGCGAACGTCCGGCAGACAGCTGCAGGCGCGGATCATCACCGGCCATCTGCAGCGTCACATCCGCTCCCTCAGGCAGTTTGCGGGCGATTTCATAGAGCGTGTGGGCAGGCGCGGTGACGACACCGGCGCGTTCCACATGAGCGGGCGCTTCCTCCACGATCTCGGTATCAAGATCGGTCGCCGTCAGGCGCATATGCTGGCCATTGGCGTTGATCAGCACATTGGAGAGAATCGGAATCGTGTTGCGCCGTTCGACAACCGCCTGGACGTGACCGAGAGCCTTCAAGAGGGCCGCGCGCTCTATGGTGAGCTTCATCGCCTGAACCTTCTGACCTTTTTATGGAGACGGATATCCGTGAACCGGGCCGCCGCCGGGGAATCGCTTGTTAAACCGGTTGATCACCATAGACCAAAAAAAACGACCGCAAGAAGGGGTGTCTTGCGGCCGCGGGGGGCGAGGTGGAGCGCGCCTATCCGCGCAACCGCTTCCTTATCGCGTCAATATCTTCGGCCAGCACCGGATCGGCCCCCATCTGGGCGGTGACCTTGGAGACGGCGTGGATCACCGTGGAATGGTCCCGCCCGCCGAACCGCCGCCCGATATCGGGCAGGGAACGCGTGGTCATGGTCTTGGCAAGATACATGGCGATATGGCGCGGCCGTACGACTGACTGGGTCCGCCGCTTGGAATTGATGTCAGCCGGCGTGATCGAGAAATAAGCCGCGACCGCCTTCTGGATCTCATCCACCGTTACGCGCTTTTCAGAACGCACGGGCAGTTCGCCCAGCACATCTTCCACCGCCTCTATGGTCACCGGGCGCTCCATATAGGCGGTCCGCACGATCACATTGTTCAAGACGCCTTCCAGCTCACGCGCCGAGCTGGTAACGCGCGCGGCGAGGAAGTCGCGCACCTGTTCGGGCACGTCCAGGTCGGGACAGTGCGAGCGTGCCTGTGCCACCTTGCAGTCAACGATCTTGCGGCGCAGATCGAGATCAGGGCCCTGTAGCGGGCAGGCAAACCCGCCGCGCAGTAGCGAGCGCAGCCGCTCATCGCCCACGCCTAGCTCGGACGGCGCACAATGGGAGGCCAGCACAACCTGCCGGTTCTCCGCTATAAGGGCGGCAACCGTGTGCAGGAACTCGTCCTCGGTACGCGGCTTGCCCGCGATGAAGTGCACATCATCAATCAGCAGCACATCACAGGCCCGGACCTGGTCCTTGAAGGGCTGCACGTCGCGGGCGCGCAGGGCCGACTGGAACCCGTTCAGAAACTCCTCTGCCGTCAGATACAGCGCCTTGCGTCCGGACTCGCCAAGGCTCACCGCATGAGCGATCGCCATCAGGAGATGGGTTTTACCAACACCGTAATCGCCATGGAAGAAGGCCGGGTTGAACGGCGGCGAAGAGGCACTGGCAATCGCGCGAGCCGCCGTCGCGGCCATCGCATTGGCGGACCCGACCATAAACGTGTTGAAGGTGAAACGCCCATCGCCTTCCACGCCGCGTTCCCCGGACGGGAGAGGCAGGGCGGATACCGGACGGCTCAGCCCCCCATTGGTGTGTGCCTCCAGTGCTGCCGGTGCCGCCAGCGCTGCCACTGAAGCGCTCTGGCAGGTCTGTGCCCGCACGGCGGGTGCGCCCTCACAACAGATCACGATATCGCGCGGACCGGTATCGAATGCTGCCCACAGTGCGCGCAGGCGCGCTCCGAGATTGTCTTCCACCCACGCGCGCCCGAAATCATTGGCGCAGATGATGCGGACGGACCCGCTACTGTCTTCGGCCACGCGCAGGCGCGCGATCTCCGAGACATAGATCACATCCCCGTATTCCTGGCGCAGCCGGGCGCGTACGTCGCGCCAGACCTCGCTGACGGACGGTGTCCCCTGCATGGTGCTCCGGTGCTCTGTTCTGGCCTTAGAAACTGACGTGTTCAGCCCCATTGGTCCCCAACCTCAACTCGATCCACGCCGAGGGCGGCTCCCCCGGTCAAGCCTTTGTTTTGAGACAAGACTTCCCCCTCCAGACACAGGATGGCTTCCTGCCCGGGCAACCCGCTCTTGGTCCGTATGGAGATCAGTCAAGTCGGTCCAGACAGGTTAGCCAGAGCCGTCCGGGAATCAACATCATTAACCCTGTTTTGAAGGCGATTCGGCCCTTGACAAGGAGATTTCCCTGATCGCGCCAAGCGTTGCGGGCTGAAAAAAATTTCAGCTCAGTTTCACGTTCCGCAGGTGTTCATGCCAGAGCACCCGCCCAGACTGACACCGCTGGCATTTCACGCTTTATTGATCGCTGAGAACGCCTTGTGCGTAAGAGCATTCGGGCTGTTGGGCGGTCCGCGCCAAACGCAAAAACGCGCTCGCAGAAGAACTGCAAGCGCGCTGGTAACTTGTCCGGCCAAGGACGAGTTTTTATTAAGCTGTCATCGATTTGACGCGGGCCGAAAGCCGGGAGACTTTCCGCGAGCCCGTGTTCTTGTGAATGACGCCCTTGGACACGGCGCTCATCACCTCGGATTCAGCTGCGCGAAGGGCGTTGCGCGCCTCGTCGGCATTACCGGCTGCAATCGCCAACTCCACCTTCTTCACGAAAGTGCGCATGCGCGAGCGGCGGGTTTTGTTGATGGCGGTACGGCGCGCGATCTTGCGCACCATCTTTTTCGCCGAACTCGTATTCGCCATGGAAGCTCCCAAAGGCCGTGTCAGTCGTCAAATCTGTGAACTCATCTTCGCGCCACACACCCGTAAAAGGCAAGCGTCAAGCGAAGTGAGGCGCGGGCTATACCCGTGCAGGTGCGGCGCGTCAACCGCGCGGCGTACTAAATCAGCGATGGCGGAAGTGCGCGGCGCGTTTGCTGGCAAAGGCCGCCATGCCTTCCTTCTGGTCTTCGGTGGCGAACTGGGACTGGAAGACACGCCGCTCAAAGCGCACACCCTCGGCCAGGCCCATTTCGAAGGCCATGTTCACCGCTTCCTTCGTCATCATCGCGATCGGCAGCGATTTGGAGGCGATCGTCTCGGCCGCTTCCATGGCGGTGTCGAGAAGATCATCCACCGGCACGATGCGCGAGACGAGGCCCGCCCGCTCGGCCTCCTCCGCATTCATCATGCGGCCCGTCAGGCACAGATCCATCGCCTTGGCCTTGCCGACCGCGCGCGGCAGACGCTGCGTGCCGCCCGAGCCGGGCATTACGCCGAGATTGATCTCGGGCTGGCCGAACTTGGCGTTCTCCGCGGCGATGATGAAATCGCACATCATGGCGATCTCGCACCCGCCGCCGAGCGCATAGCCCGCCACAGCGGCGATGATCGGCTTGCGGAAGCGTGCTACGGATTCCCAGCTCTGCGCGAACGGATCGTGCATATAGAGAGAGACAAAATCGCGGTCCTGCAATTCCTTGATATCGGCTCCGGCAGCGAAAGCCTTCGCCGATCCGGTCAGCACCACACAGCCAATATCCCCATCCGTCTCGAAGATTGCCAGCGCTTCGGTGAGCTCTCCTGTGAGCTCGTCACACAACGCGTTGAGAGCAGACGGACGGTCGAACGTGATAACGCCGACACGGCCCTCGGTCTTGGTCTGGATCGTCTTGTAGGCCATAGGGCCCTCCTGCTGCATGGCACCTTCGTGAAGGTGCCGCGACATTTTCATGCGGCGGCCTCCATACAGGAAGCCCGCCCCGGGGTCGACACCCCGAAGCGGGCTGCTTGGCAGTTTGCGGTAACTATTAGTGACGGGTGACGGTAAGGCCTTCGGCTTCCAGCAGGGCGAGCACACCGTCCTCGCCGGGCATGTGGCCAGCCCCCACCGCGACGAAGTGCGTGCCACCTTCTTCGAGGATTTCAAGGATTTGCGGGATCCAGGCGCGGTTGCGATCCACCATGACGGCCTGGTAGATTTCATCGCTGGCTTCGCGCATGGCGTCGTTGACCTGCGCATCAAGCGTCGCCAAGTCGCCGGTCACCCAGGCCGTCACCATGGTATCCAGCTGGCTCTCCACTTCAGACATCTCCGCCAGTGCCAGGCGCAGCCATTCCACCTGCGTTTCAAGCGACAGGTCGGCGAAGACGTGCAACTGGCTCTCCACAGTCTCGAAATAGCCGAACGTCTTGCCGGCGGCCTCAGCTTCTCCCTTGAGTACGGCGTCCACGCCAGCAGTCGGATCAAAGCCAAGAGCCTGCATCTGGATCGTGGCAAGCATCAGCCCGGCCAACCAGGGTTGAAGCGGCTCCAGATTGTCGGGCGGGAAGCCCAGCCCGCTTGAAACATCGGCCAGCATAGCCTGCGTTTCGGCATCCAGCAGGGACGACAGCGTCACGCCTTGGCCATTCACCCCAATCTGAAAGACCAATGCCTGCGCGCGGGCCTGCGCGTCCTGGCTGAGCACATCCGCCTCGAACCAGACGCGATCAGCGCTGGCGAACGCCGCGTTGATCTGCTCATTGCGCCAGTTCAGTTCGGGCGGCAGGAGGTGGAAGGTGCCAAACAAGTGCACCGTCGCATTCTCGTGCTCTATCGTCCACAGAGCCGGTGTGGGCTCGATATGGGCATAGTCCTGCGCAAAGCTGCGTTCCAGGGAGGCGAGACCCACCCCGGCCAGGAAGCCCACTGCCGCTAGAGCGACGGTATTGATGATTTTCTTCAGCATGGGTTTGACCTTTTGACCTGATGGAAGGCCATCCTGACCGGAGGGCCTATATGAGCTCGATACCGTATGAATTGTTGTATGTCTATAACATTTGTTATGACATATTTGTAATGTGATGCCTCTCTAACGCTGGCAGCGCGGACAGAAGAAGGTGGAGCGGCCCTGCTGGACCAGCCGCTCGATCCGGGCCGGGCAGGCACCCTCAGCTTCACAGCGTCCCGGCTCGCCCTCGCGGCCATACACATCGAAGCGATGCTGGAAATAGCCCAGCGCCCCGTCCGGGCCGGCATAATCGCGTAAAGTGGACCCGCCCGCCGCAATCGCCTCGCTGATCACGCTGCGCACGGCAGAGGCGAGCGCCTCGGCGCGCGCGCCCTTGATGGTGCCGGCCTCCCGCGTCGGGCTGATCCGCGCCCGCCACAGCGCCTCGCAGACATAGATATTGCCGAGGCCCGCCACCACGCGCTGGTCCAGCAGCGCCGTCTTGATGGGGCTGCGGCGGCCTTTGAGGGCTTTCGCCAGATAGGGCGCGGAGAAGGCATTGCTGTCCGGCTCCGGGCCCAGCAGGGCGAGATATTTCTGCAATGGCTCGGCCGTCGTCTCAAACAGCTCCATGAAGCCGAAGCGGCGCGGATCATTGTAGGTGACCGTAACCCCGCCCTCCAGTTCCAACACAACATGGTCATGGGCCGGATTGGCGGGGGCGGCATAAACGAAATCGCCCGGCTGGCGGCTGATATCGTCTGCCGCGATGGAGAAGCGACCCGACATGCCCAGATGCATCAGCAGGGTCTCGCCCGAACCCAGCCGGGTCAGGAGGTATTTCGCCCGCCGGTCCAGCCGCTCCACCCGCGTGCCGGTCAGACGCTCGGCAAAGCTCTGCGGGAAGGGGAAACGAAGATCGGGCCGGTTGGCACGTGCGGAGAGTATGCGCCGCCCCTCCATCGCGGGCACAAGCCCCCGTCGAACCGTTTCCACTTCCGGTAATTCGGGCATGTCACACTCCATTATGCCAGACGAACTTAGAACGCGCCGCGCCTGCGTGCTATGAGCGGTGTTCAGCGCCTTGACCGGGAGTTATTGATGCTGCGTACCGCGCCTGTCCTTGCCATGCTTGTCCTGCTGCTGGCGGCCTGCTCGCCCTTTGACGAGACAGCCGAGCGCACGCTCGCCGCGACCTTGAGCGTCGGTGAGCCGGTGGGCGTACCCGACGGCACCATCGCCCTGCTTGAACTGACGGACATGGCCGGGGACGGCCCGGCGGTCGCCGAGGCAAGCGTTGTCCTGGACGGTGCGTCCCTGCCGCTGCACGTGTCACTGAGCGTCGATCCCGCCCATCTCAACGCCCAGAGCCGTTATGGCGTGCGCGCCGCCCTGATCATCGAGGGTGAGTTGCGCTGGCTCTCCGATCTGCAGCCCGTGAATGTGCGCCGGGCGCGCATTGAGGCTGGCGAGATACGCCTTGAACCCTTCGATCCGGCTCTGCTGTCAAGTCCTGCGGACGAGACGGGCGTGGAGATGGAAGCCGAGGAGGCCTTTTTCCTGTGCGGGGATGGCCTCATTATTGTAGAGCGCGATTCCGGTGGCGCGGTCCTGCACGTGGAGGACAACGAATACACGCTGAGCCCCGCGCGGGCCGGCGATGAGCCCAGCCTCATCATCCATGAGAGCGAGGACGGTTCGGTCCGCTTTGAGGATGCCGGGGCGACGGCCCGCTATATCATTGACGGCGAGGCGGGCCCCGAATGCGTGCGGCTGATGTAGCCACGCCCTGCGGCGTTCACGCCACTGGCGCTGGCGCGCATCCTCCCATAATTTCGTGCCCATGACACAGACAGGACATAGCAACGAGACCGCCTCTTTCGGCTTCCGTGAAGTACCTCGCGGGGAAAAACAATCCCTTGTTCGCGGCGTGTTTGACCGCTCCGCGCGCCGCTACGATCTGATGAACGACCTGATGAGCCTTGGCATCCACAGGGTGTGGAAGGACATCACCATCACGCGGGCAAGGCCGCGGCCCGGCGAACACCTGATCGATGTGGCCGGCGGCACCGGCGATCTGGCGCGCGCCTTCATCTCAAGAGCGGCTGAGAAGCCCGGCCCGGCGGCGACCGCCATCGTGGCCGACATCAATGAGGAAATGCTGCGCGCCGGCATCAAGCGCGGTCATGCGGAGGGCATTGAATGGACAGTCGCCAATGCCGAATGCCTGCCGTTCGATGACAAGAGCGCCGACTGCGTGATGATCGGGTTTGGCATCCGCAATGTCACCGATCGGGCAAAAGCGCTCACTGAAATGCGCCGCGTACTCAAACCCGGCGGGCGCTTTTTGTGTCTTGAGTTTTCCCGGCCCGTCACCCGCGCGATCTCGCGCATCTATGATCTGTGGTCTTTCAACGCCATTCCGGAGCTCGGCGCCCTGATCGCGAAGGACCGGGACAGCTATCAGTATCTCGTGGAGTCCATACGCCGCTTCCCCCATCAGGAAGCGTTTGCCGCAGAAATGCGCGAAGCGGGCTTTGCGCAGGTGAAGGTGACGAACCTCTCTGGCGGCATCGCAGCGCTGCACACGGGCTGGCAAGTCTAATCTTCTTCCTTGTCCGGCCGGGCAAGATCATCCGGGTGGAAGTCGTAATCAAGCAGGTCTGCAGGCGTGCAGCCGAGCGCCGCACACAGCCGCGACAGGGTGGAAAAGCGGATCCCCTTCACCTTGCCCGACCGGAACAGGGAAAGCTGGGTCTCCGAAATCCCGATCTGCGCCGCCAGATCGCGGGCCTTGATGCCGTTGCGCAGTATCAGGGCATCCAATGTCACCCGCACCGGCATGATCAGACGAACTCGCTCATTGTGGCTTCCTGCCGCGCCGCGCGGTCAATAATGCCACCCAGCAGGAACACCGCGCCGCCCGTAAGCATCAGTGCCATCGCCCCGGTGTCAAAGTACAGATACGACCCCTGCGTATGGCCCGCCACGCGCAGCAGGTTCGGCATTACGGCAATGCTGGTCACGCCCCCAGCCGCAAGGGCAAGTCCGACCCGGCGCAGACCCGCAGACAGAGCCGGACTGAACAGGCTGCCGCCCCGCGCCAGCGCACCAAAAGTCACACCTAGCGTCCACACCCCATAGAGATACGCAAAAGCGGGCAGGGAAAAGATGAGCGCAACCGGTATCCCGACCATGCCCTGGGGTGGCGGAATGCCAATTGCGGTCAACAGCACCGGAGCGATCACATTACCCACCGCCAGAACGCCCCCGGCCAACGCCGCAACCAGCTTCGCGGCAAGGCCAAGTCTTGAGAGCCGCCTGCGCAGCACCGCCTCACCCGTCTTCGACATTGGGAGTCCTCCCCATCCTGACATGAACAATTTTTATACTTGACTTAAACGATTGCTGGGTTGAATTTTTATGTAAGAGTTAAAGGAGATCAAGCCCGAATGCGCAGCCCAGCCGTTGAAACCCAAGGCCTGTCGCGGCGCTTCGGGCGTCACCAGGCGGTCAGTGCCGTTGATCTGTGCGTCCCGGAGGGCAGCGTCTACGCGCTGCTCGGGCGCAATGGATCGGGCAAGACGACGACACTCAAAATGCTGCTGGGGCTGCTTCGGCCCGATGCCGGCCGTATCCGTATTTTTGGCCACGACCCCCAGCGCGAGCGGCTGCGCACCGCGCGGCTGACCGGCGCCCTGCTGGAAGCGCACGGCTTTTATGGCCAGCTGACGGGCGCAGAAAATCTCGATATCGCCCGGCGGCTTCTGGGACTGAAGGAGGGCGAAATCATCCGCGTGCTGCGCCTTGCCGGTCTGGACGAGCGCGCAGCCCGTCTGAAAGTCAGCGGCTATTCGATGGGCATGCGCCAGCGCCTCGGGATTGCCCGGGCGCTTATGGGTGCCCCGCACCTTCTCATCCTTGACGAACCCGGCAACGGACTTGATCCGGACGGAATTGCTGACATGCGCAGCTTCCTGCATACACTGCCTGACCGCACAGGCGCGACGGTTCTGGTCTCCAGTCACCAGCTCAGCGAGGTGGAGCTGACGGCCACCCATGCCGGTGTGATCCATGAGGGCCGGCTGGTCGTCGAAGGTCCGATTGCCGCCCTGAAAGCGGCTACCGCCACCGAAATCAGGCTGAAAACCAGCGATGACGCGCGCGCGGGACTGCTCGCCGCGAGGGCTGGATTTCAGCGCATCGGCAGTGGTGAACCTCTTCTCCTGCGCGAACCCCCGTCCTCTAAAGGTGCCGCCGGGCGGGCGGCACTGAACCGCCGTCTGGTCGAGGCGGGCATAGACGTTTTCTGTCTCCAGCCGGGGCCTGCCTCTCTGGAGAGCATTTATCGCCACGCGACCGGGCCGCTGGACCCCGCCGACCGGCTTGAAGGGATAGCCTGATGATCATGACCGCGGCCTTCGCCCCGATCTACGCCGAAATGATCAAGCTGCGCCGGTCACTATCGCTGCTGATGGTACTGGCCGCGCCCGCGATCCTTGCGATCTTCACGTTCGCCAACATGATCCGACTGGATGATCCGCGCAGCTGGGAGGGCTGGCTTCAGGGTACAACCGCGGTATGGGCGCAGTTCATGCTGCCCATGAGCATGACCGCCATCGCCGTTCTGGCAGCTCAGAGCGAACACGCGCCACGCAGCTGGGATTATCTGCGCGCCCTGCCCCAGCCCCGCTGGCGGCTCTATGCCGCCAAGGCTGCCCTGACCATGGGGCTGGGCGCGGCGATGACGGTGCTGCTGGTGGTGTTCGTGCCGGTCGCCGTGGTGCTGGCGGGTCTCTTCAAGCCTGCTGTCGCGGCAACCGGCGCGCCCGATCTTGCCGGCTATCTGGCCAGCCTCGCGCGGATGCTTGCCGCAGGTGCCCTGCTGATCGCTGTGCAGCTGTGGATCGCACTGCGCTTTGCGAGCTTCGCCCCGCCTCTGATAGCCGGAATTGGCGGGACCTTCTTTGCGCTCACCGCGTGGAACGCGCGCAACGGGGTGTATTTTCCCTGGCTCATGCCCATCAATACGCTGGTGGATGACCCGGCGCGGGCCGCACTTGCGCTGGCGCTAGGAGCAGGCGGCGGGCTGGCAGTATTCGGCCTCATGGTCGTGCACCTCTCGTGGAGGGAGCACCGCGCCTGACGGCTCAAGACATTGCGCCGCACACGCGCCCTCTCGCCAACGAGGTCTGCGCGCCCTAAACCTCCCGGTCTGATGTTTGGATCGATTACAACCTTCCTGCGCCTGATGCGCGCGGCGTGGACGCTGGCGCGGCACGACGCCATGTTCCCCGTGGAATATCAGGCGATGTTTCCCGCGCCTGCGCGGCTGGCGGGTCGGGTGGCGCGCCTTGTCGCCATTCGGGACCGGGCGGCCAATCCCGGCGAGCGGTTGGCACGGGCGCTGGAAGAGCTGGGTCCGTCCTATGTGAAGCTCGGCCAGGTGCTGGCCACCAGGGCCGATGTGGTGGGCATGGAGTTCGCACGCGGCCTCTCCCGTCTGCAGGACCGCATGGCCCCCTTCCCCGAAGTCGAGGCCCGCAAGGTGGTCGAAGCGGAACTGGGCGAGACAATCGAGGCGCTGTTTGCCGAGTTTGGCCCGCCTGCTGCTGCCGCCTCCATCGCGCAGGTGCACAAGGCCGTTACCCGCTCCGGTGAGACCGTAGCGGTGAAGGTGCTGCGCCCCGGCATCGATCGGCGTATCATCCGCGACATTGCCGTGCTGCGCATGGGTGCCGCGCTGGCGGTGAAGTTGTTCCCGGCCTCGCGCAGGCTGGAGCCACGCGCCTTCGTGGAAACCGTTGCCCGCTCGCTTGTGCTGGAGCTGGATCTCCGCATGGAAGCGGCGGGCGCGAGCGAGCTGCTCGAGGCCGCCACAGCCGCAGACAATCTCAATATTCCGCTTGTCGTCTGGCCGCTCACCTCGCGGCGCGTGCTGACCACGGAATGGATCGACGCCATACCGCTGACCGACATGGCAGCGGTGGAAGCAGCCGGAATCGACCGGATAAAGCTGGCCGCCGACATTACCGACGCCTTCCTCACCTGCGCGCTGGACCGGGGCGTGTTCCACGCCGACATGCATGCCGGCAATCTCTTCGTGGACACGCAGGGCGGGCTCTGGGCAGTTGATTTCGGCATCGTAGGACGGCTGGAGGGCCCTGAACGGCGCTATCTGGCACGCATCCTCCACGGCTTCCTGACGCGTGATTATACCGCCGCCGCCGAGGCCCATTTCGAAGCCGGCTATGTACCGCCCCACCATGTCCATGCCGACTTTGCAGCCGCCCTGCGTTCCGTCGCCGAGCCGATTTTCGGCAAGCGCGCCGACGAAGTGCCCATGTCGCGCGTCTTGCTGCAGCTTTTTGAAGTGACAGAACTCTTCGACATGCACCTCCAGCCCCAGCTCATCCTCCTGCAGAAGACCATGGTGCAGGTTGAAGGTGTATGCCGCACACTCACGCCCGCGCACGATATGTGGCAGTCCTCTGCCCCCGCCGTGGAGCGCTTCATGCGCCGCGAGATCGGGCCGGAGGGACGCGTGCGCGACGTCCTCGCCGATCTGGACAAGGTGCGGGTGAGCCTTCTGCGCCTGCCCGATACGCTCGAACGCCTAACTGAGGCCGCTGAACGCATACAGCCGGGTCCGGATGAGGCCGAGACCACCCGCCGCGGTCCGCTGACCCTGGGCCTGCTGGTGACCGCGGCGGCGCTTTTGGGCGCCTTCCTGACGCTCGCCCTGACCGGGCAGATTTCTGGCTGGTGAGGCCGAATACGTGACGGTTGCGCTCGAGCAATGTACTAATCGGTGCAAGGAGACAGCATGACCCGGCGCATCCTTCTCATCATTTCCGGCGGGATTGCCGCCTACAAGGCGCTGGAGCTGATCCGCGAGCTGAAGCGGCGCGGCATTGCCTCGCGCTGCATCCTCACCGAAGCGGGCAAGCAGTTCGTCACGCCGATGAGTGTCGCCGCCCTGTCCGGCGAGAAGGTTTATGACGATCTCTTCTCCCTGACCGATGAGACCGAGATGGGCCATATCGAACTGTCGCGTTCGGCAGACCTCGTGGTTGTCGCGCCCGCCACCGCCAATATCATCGCCAAGGCCGCCCACGGGTTGTGCGATGACATGGCCTCGACCGCGCTGATGGCCACCGACAAGCCAGTGCTGATGGCCCCGGCGATGAATGTGCGGATGTGGGAGCACGCCGCCACGCAGGCCAATCTCGCCACGCTGAAAAGCCGGGGCGTGCATTTCGTTGGCCCCGATGAGGGCGATATGGCGTGCGGCGAGTTCGGCCCCGGACGCCTCGCCGAACCGGTGGTTATCGCCAGCGCCATCGAGGCACTTCTGTTCGCATGAGCGCACCGCACATCATCCTGACCGCGGGCCCGACGATAGAGCCCATTGATCCGGTGCGCTTCCTCTCCAACCGCTCCTCCGGCAAGCAGGGCTATGCGCTGGCGGACGCGCTGGCGACACGCGGCGCGCGCGTCACGCTGGTCTCTGGCCCGGTCAGCCTCGCAACACCGCCGGGCGTGACCTGCATCGATGTGGAGACGGCGCTGGAGATGATGGAAGCGGTGAAAGCAGCCCTGCCAGCGGACGCCTTTATTGGCGTGGCGGCGGTGGCCGACTGGCGGCCTGCGGAGCGCCATTTCACCAAGCTGAAGGTGAACAAGGCAGGATTTGCAAGCCTGAAGCTCGCCGAGAACCCGGACATATTGCGTACCATCGCCCACCTGCCACCTGACCGGCGCCCAGGCCTGGTGGTCGGCTTTGCCGCGGAAACCGAGCCCGATCAAACCACTCTGACGGCACGTGCAGAAGAAAAAATGCAACGTAAGGGTTGTGACCTTATAATTGCCAACGACGTTTCAGACGGCATTATGGGCGGAGATCACAATAATGTTCTGGTTGTTTCAAAAGAAAAAATCACGATCCTGCCTGCAGCCGAGAAATCGGTTATAGCGGCGCAACTGGCAGATACAGTCATGGACTTGCTCGGGAACCATCGGAAAGTCTAGCGTGTTGCTTGTACGTGGCCCGTAGCCGTGAGGGATGCAGGCTGCGCGAATGACATCAAGGAGACCTCCATGAAATCCATTCTTGCCGCCGGCGCCGCCCTGACCATGAGCGTGGCGCTGGGTGCGCCTGCCATGGCCCAATGCTATGCCGTGTTTGCCGAGGAAGGTCGCCAGCCTGAACCCCTTCCGGGTTATGTGCTGGAAGAGCATACCGCCCAGCCCGGTCCGCTAGCCCCGCCGCCCGTACCCGAAGGCACGGCCGGCCTGCTGTGCGACCGCGACACCGTGGTACCTGACCAAAACGACTTCAAGCTGCTGCTTAACGGCTATGCCCTGCTCACTCGCACGGGCGACGGTGAAGACGCCACCATCCTCAATATGGGCATTGTCGAGGGCAATTACTCCATCGCGGTGATGGCCGGCGAGATCACCGAGCAGGAGCGTACCGACATCATCGCGGCTGTGGAAGGCTTCGAAGATGGCATTGACGAGCTGGAGCGCTGGATGGAAGAAAACCCCCGATAGGTTTTCTTTTTTTCCGGGGGTGAACATGGTGAAGGTCCGCGTCAAAGCGCTTGAGCATTTCGTGGGCCTCGACCTCCCCCGCTATCAGACACCGGGCTCGGCGGGCATGGATCTGCCCGCCGCCCTGCCCGGCGATGCGCCGGTCACGCTGCTGCCCGGCGCCTGGCAGCTCATCCCGACCGGGCTCGCCATCGCCCTGCCTGAAGGCTATGAGGCGCAGGTGCGTCCGCGCTCGGGCCTGGCCGCGAAGTTCGGCATTTCCTGCGTCAACACGCCGGGGACGATCGACGCGGACTATCGCGGCGAAATTCACGTCAACCTGATCAATCACGGGCGGGAGCCCTTCGTGGTGAAGCGCGGTGAGCGCATCGCCCAGATGATCATTGCGCCGGTCGTGCAGGCCGTGCTGGAGCCTGCCGATACGCTGGACGAAACTGAACGCGGCGCGGGCGGGTTCGGCTCAACCGGCGTCTAACGCTCCGGCTTCAGCGCAGGCCCGGAAAGCTCGTCACGTATTCCACCCGTATGTCGGGGAAGCTTTCCACATACTGGATGGTGAAGTCCGGGAAGCTGTCGACAAACTGCCAGCGCCCACAGGCATCGGGAAAGCTGGTCACGCGCTGCACGCGGATATCGGCAAAGCTCTGGACGATCTGTACCTTGATGTCGGGAAAACTGGTCACGACCCGAACCCGGCCATGTAGCGGGATGCCGTTATAGGTGCAGTCTTCCCCCACAGCCGGGCTGGCGGCGAGCACAGCCATGATCAGCGGTGACGTGAGCATCAGCATGGAAAACCTCTTCCTTGAGGGAGAGGCTTTCAGAGCGTGGATGAATGCATGGTGAAGGGGGATGTCATCCACTGCACGCCCGGCTTGTCGGAAAATGAGCTGGGCCGGAGACAGTACGTTCCCGGCGGAGCCTTAAGCTTGTGAAGCGCGGCCAACAAATGTATATTCAGTCCACGCGAGGGTCTCGGCGGGCGAGAATTACCCTGTATTTTTTGTCCGCCCAACCAGGACAAGTACTGATGCTGCAACACTTTCTGTGTTCTGCGGCACTAAGGCGTTTTGTTGTCAGGTATCTGGGAGGCTATCATGGAATCTTTCACAAGGCGGCTGTTGCCGGCCGTGTTCTTGGCTGCGGCGATCTCCGTGCCAGCCGCGGCGCAGCAACCTTCGGACCCCGCTTGGGGCGTCTACGCCAGCGGCTCCGGCTTTCGCGTGGGCAGCGCTGCCCTGCTGGCCCGGGCCGAACAGGAAGGGATTAGCCCCAACTGCCTGATGACCTACACCGTCGCCCCTGACGCAAGCCCGAACATTCAGGCCGGTCTGGCGTCTGGAACGCTGGAGATGGTCATATCCGGCGTCACCCGCGACCGCGCCCAGGCGGTGATGTATCTCCACAGCCCCAATTTCAATAGCGACATAAACTGCACCGGCGGAGCGGCCAGCCGCGCCAACGCCAATGGCCGCTATTCAGGGCTGCTGCGCACCTGCACGCCGCAAGACGGCGATGCGCGTTTCGGCGAGTATAACGACTGGGGCTGGTGGACGGGCAGCACCTACCAGAACTGCCGCAACCTGCCCTCGGGATACTGGGTATGGGTGGCACCTACTTGGTATATCTGGGAAACGCGGAACTGAGCGCCTCAGTGCATCGCCTTGACGATGCTTTCGGCCATTTTCTTGGCATCGCCCAAGAGCATCATGGTGTTGTCGCGGAAAAAGACAGGGTTATCCACCCCGGCATAGCCCGATCCCATGGAGCGCTTGACGAACATCACCGTGCCCGCCTTCCATACCTGCAAGACAGGCATGCCGTAGATCGGGCTCGAAGGGTCGTCCTCGGCAGCCGGATTGGTCACATCATTGGCGCCGATAACGAAAGCCACATCGGCCTGCGAGAAGGCCGAGTTGATGTCTTCCAGCTCGAACACCTCGTCATAGGGCACCTGGGCCTCGGCCAGCAGCACATTCATATGGCCGGGCATGCGGCCCGCGACCGGGTGAATGGCGTAAGAGACGTCCACGCCTTCGGCTTTCAGCGCATCGCCCATTTCCTTGAGCGCATGCTGGGCCTGCGCCACCGCCATGCCATAGCCC
>JBJHCI010000001.1:0-21468 GCA_050485925.1 Maricaulaceae bacterium | reverse complement strand
GGAGCGCACCGCGCTTCTCGATATTCGCTGGGTATCGGGCGATGAGCGTCTTGTCTCCACGCTGAAACACAAATTCGCTCGCACGCTGCGCGCCCATGACGAAATCGCAGGCTTTGTCAGCGCGAAGCTCTCCGAGCGCGATGCCCGCGTCGACCGGCAAGGTGACAGCCGCTATGCGGTCGAGCCAAACATCAAGGACGGCAAGGGCGCGCTGCGTGACCTACAGACCATTCGCTGGCTTGCCCAGGTGCTTTACGGCAATGACGCCATGGAGCGCTGGGTGGCGGGCGGCCTTCTGACCGTGCAGGACGTGGAGCGATATCTGAGGGCCGAGGACTTCTACTGGACCGTGCGTTTCCATTTGCACGCGCTCAACGCCCGCAAGGATGATCGGCTGACCTTCGATACCCAACCCGAAATCTCTACCCTCATGGGCTATGAGGATGGGGAAGAGACGCTCGGTGTTGAAGACTTCATGCGCGATTATTTCCGCCGCGCAATCGACGTCGGCGCACTCACCCGGCTGGTCTGCGCCAAGCTGGAAGCCGACGAACTGAAAGACCCGCCCGCCGGGATCGGCCGATTCCTGCCCGCTGACGGCGCGCCCGATGAGGAAGGCCTCGCCGAGGCAGGCTTCGCGATCCGCGCAGGCCGGCTCACCTTCGCCGACCCCACCGTGGTGGACGATGACCCGGTACGCCTGCTGACGCTCTTTGAGCTGGCTGCCACGCGCCATCTGGACCTGCACCCGGACGCGGTGGCGCTGGTCGCGCATTCCCTGCGGCTGGTGGATGAGGATTTCCGGGCTGATCAGCGTGCTGCGCGGAGCTTCTTCGCCATATTGCTGGAAGCTGATGATCCACGCATGACGCTGCGGGCGATGACCGAGGCCGGGCTGTTGGGCGCGTACATCCCCGAGTTCGGCGATATCGTCGCGCGCACCCAGTTCAACATGTATCACCGCTTCACGGTGGACGAGCATACGCTCAATGCCCTCGGCCTGTTACGCGATATCGAGCGGGGGCGGCTCGCGGGCGATCACCCGCTGGCCACCCGCATAATCCATGACATCACCCACAGGCGGGCCCTGCATCTGGCCGTGCTCCTGCACGATACCGGCAAGGGGCAGGGCGATCAGTGCATTGAAGGGGCGGAGCGCGCGCTGGTGGCCTGCGCGCGGCTGGGCCTCGATGAAGCCGAAACGGCTCTGGTGGCCTGGCTGATCCGTTCCCATCTGGAGATGAGCGATGCCGCCCAGCGCCGCGATCTGTCCGATCCGCGCACCGTGCTCGATTTTGCCGGTATCGTGAGCAATCTGGAACGCTTGCGGCTTCTGACCGTGCTGACCGTAGTCGATATCCGCGCGGTCGGGCCCGGCGTATGGAATGGCTGGAAGGCCCAGCTGATCCGCGATCTCTATGAGGCGACAGCCGCCGTCCTCTCCGGCGAGGGGCGCGCAGGCGAGGACGAGGCACTGGCCCGCCTGCACGCACGCGCAGACCGCGCCCGCACCCTGTTCCGCACCGAGATGGAGCGCATTGATCCGGCTTTTGGCGAGCGCTGGACCGGTCAGCTCGATGACAGCTACTGGCTCTCCTTTGCCGAAAGCGACCGGCTGCGCCATGCCGCCTTTGTACGTGCGGCTGAGGCGCGCGGCGCGGATGTGGCGTGCGGGGTGCGCATAGACCGCCGCCGCTCTGCCGCCGAGGTGCTGATCCTCGCGCCCGACCGGGACGGGCTCTTTGCCGATATCGCGGGCGCGCTGGCCCTGTCCGGCGCGAATGTCGTCGGCGCACAGGTCGCCACCACGGCGGGCGGCACGGCGTTTGACGTGTTCTATGTGCAGGAACCGGGCGGCAAACCCTATGGCTGGTCGGACCTTGCCGCCCTTGACCGGTTGAAGGCCCGCGTGGAGGCTGCTGCCCGCCACGGTCTCGGCGAGGAACACGTCATCCCGGCCCGGCGCGTTGCGAGGCGCGAGGCGGCTTTTACCGTCACGCCTTATGTGAAGATCGAGGGCAAGGCGGCCGATGGCGCGCTGGTGGTGGAGGCGTCTGGCCGTGACCGGCCGGGCCTGCTGCACGATCTCGCCCGCGCGATTACAGAACTTGGCCTGTCGGTGCAGGCTGCGCGCATTGACGGCTATGGCGAGCGCGCGGTGGACGTGTTCTACGTCACCGAGCAGGGCCGCAAGATTACCGATCCGGAGCGTGAGAAAGCGCTGAAAGACGCCCTCCTTGCCGTGCTGGGCGGGGCGGAGGCGAACGCGCCGGGCGCCGATACCCGCCAGCGCGCCGAAGCCAGCGTAGGCCGCTAGACGATGCGCCTGTTACGCAATCTGGGGGTCATCAGCAGCCTGACCCTGCTCAGCCGGGTGGCCGGGCTGGCGCGCGAAATGCTGACAGCGGCACGTCTCGGCGCAGGGCCGGTGGCCGATACCTTCTTCCAAGCCATGACCATCCCCAACACTTTCCGCCGGGTGCTGGCCGAAGGCGCGTTCAACGCGGCTTTCGTGCCGCTCTATGGCCGGGAGCTGGAAGGCAAGGGGCGCGAGGAAGCCGACCGGTTCGCCTCCGAAGCCCTCTCCTTCATGGTGACGGTGACCGGCGCGCTGGTGATCGCTTTCCAGATCTTCGCGCCCTGGCTTGCCTATGCCTTCTTCCCCGGACGCATTGGCGATCCCGATGGCATGGCGCTGGCTGTCCTGCTGTTGCAGATCATGATGCCATACCTGCTAACCATGGTGGTGGCCGCGCTGATCTCCGGCGGGCTGAACAGCCATGGCCGGTTTGCGATGGCCGCTTTCGCGCCGGTTGCGCTCAATCTGGTGATGATTGCGGTGCTGGCCTTGAATCCCGGCGGTTCTACCGATGAGCTGGTGGTCTGGCTCGCCTGGGGCGTGACGCTTTCGGGCGTCGCGCAGGTCGCAATGCTCTGGACCTCGGCCGTGCGCGCAAAACTGCATCTACGCCTCCTGCCGCCAAAGCTCACTCCGCGGGTGAAGCGCCTGATTGCGCTCGGCATTCCCGGTGCGTTCGCGGCCAGCGCGGTACAGATCAATGTCGTTGTCACCTCCTCCATCGCGACGCTGGAAGAGGGCGCACGCTCCTGGCTCAATTATGCCGAACGGCTCTACCAGCTGCCGCTGGGCATGATCGGTATTGCCATGGGGATTGCGCTTCTGCCCAATCTCACCCGTCGTGTACGCACCGGAGACGAGACAGGCGGGCATTTTGCCATGAACCGGGCATTGGAAGTATCACTCGCGCTGACGCTTCCCGCCGCGCTCGCCTTTATAGCCATGCCTGACCTGATCACGGCCGGAATCTATGAACGCGGAGAGTTCTCCGCCACGGACACCCGCAATACCGGCATCGCGCTCGCCATTGCCGGGCTCGGCCTGCCCGCCTTCGTGCTGGTGAAGGTGCTGGCGCCTGCGTTTTTCGCGCGTGAGGACACAAAAACCCCGATGCGCTTCGCGCTCGCTGCCGTGGCGGTCAATTTCGTCTTCGCGCTCCTGCTCTTCTTCGGCGGGCTGGGCTTTGTCGGCCTTGCCATAGCTTCCAGCCTCGCCGGCTGGGTGAATGCTGTGCTGCTGGGTCTTACCTTGCGCACGCGCGGCCTTCTCCAGATCGACAAGCGGCTGGCGCGTACCGCGCCGCGCCTTCTCTTGGCCGCGCTCCTCATGGCGGGCGTGGTATGGGTGCTGGCGGCGTGGCTGCCCGGCATTATGGCCAGGGTACTGCCCATGCTGGGGCCCGGCCTAGTGATGATCATCAGCCTGATCCTGGTGGTCGGAGCCGGAGCCGGCGTGTTCGGCGCCGCCTGTCTGGCGCTCGGTGCGCTGCGCCCATCGGAGTTTGCCGAAGCCCTGCGGCCACAGAAAGAGACGAAAACACTGCCCGGCGCGAGTGATGAGGGCTAACCGCGCTTGAGCCGCGCTCTTCGGGCGGCTACACCCCTTCGCCTTGCCTGCATTCTCCCATTCCCAGCCAGCGCGAAGACAAAGACACAGCCATGAGCGACACCCCGACTGATTACAATGGCCCGGAGCGCATCCTGTCCGGCATGCAGCCGACCGGCGCGCTGCATCTTGGCAATTATCTCGGCGCTCTGAAGAACTGGGTGGCGCTGCAGGACCGGGGCGTGCCGTGTTTCTACTGCGTGGTGGACATGCACGCCATGACCATGCCGCACGATCCGGCCGCCCTGCCCGATGCCGTGCGCTCCGTCGCAGCTGCCTACCTTGCAGCTGGCGTCGATCCGTCCCGCAGCGCCGTCTTTGCCCAATCTGCTGTACGCGAGCACGCAGAGCTCGCCTGGATCTTCAATTGTGTGGCCCGCCTCGGTTGGCTGGAGCGCATGACGCAGTTCAAGGACAAGGCGGGCAAGGATGCGGAACGCGCCAGCGTCGGCCTTTTCACCTATCCCGTCCTGCAGGCAGCCGACATCCTCGTCTACAAGGCGACCCACGTGCCGGTCGGCGAGGACCAAAAGCAGCATCTCGAACTGTCACGCGACATTGCCGCACGCTTCAACCGGGATTTCGGCAAGGGCGAAGCGGTATTCCCGCTGCCGGAACCCGTCATCATGCCCGATGGCGCGCGCATCATGTCACTCAAAGACGGTACGGCGAAAATGTCGAAATCCGACCCCAGCGACAATGCCCGCATCAACCTCGCCGACGATGCCGACACGATCGCGCGCAAGATCAAGAAAGCCAAGACCGATCCCGAACCGTTGCCGACCAGTACCACGGAACTGGAAGGGCGACCGGAAGCGAGGAATCTGGTCGGCATCTATGCCGCCCTTACCGGCACCAGCAGCCAGGCCGTGCTCGACGAATTTGGCGGGCAAGGCTTTGGCGTCTTCAAGCCGCGCTTGGCCGAAGTAGCCGTGGAATATCTTGCGCCCATCGCGGACACCTATGCCCGCCTCCTCGCCGACCGCGCGGAGATCGACCGCATCCTTACCGCCGGGGCGGAAAAGGCGCGGGCCGTTGCCGAGCCGGTGATCGCCGAAGTGCGCGATCTGGTGGGCTATTGGCGGGGCTGAGGCCCGGTACTGCCTTGCGTCAAAACCGCCCGTGCCGGGGCGGACGGCCTTGCCAGTCAGGCCATTTCGGCCCAGTTATGATAGCGAGAAAACCGTGCGCTAGCGGAGCGTGCGCGGCCCTATCCGATCAACGCTCCGCGCTGACTGAGATGGAGTTTCCGCAATGACCAACCTGTCTTTGCGTACCGGCTTTGGCTTGCTGTCCGCAGCCGCGCTTGTGCTGACTGCCTGCGGCGAAAGCCCTGAACCCGAAGCGCCACCACCCGCCACGCAGGACGCTGCTCCTTCGGAGGATGCCATGAGCGCCGTTGAACGCCCCGTGCCGGTCATCGCCTCCGGCTGGGTACGTACCCCGCCTCCGGGCCGTGATGTGACGGCGGGCTATGTCACGCTGGTGTCCGAAACCGCGGACGACCAGCTCATCAATGCCAGTTCCCCGATCGCCACGCGGGTGGAGCTGCACACGATGGAGGATGACGGAGAGATCATGCGCATGCGTCAGGTAGAGACCATCGATCTGCCCGCCGGCGTGCCGGTCTATCTGCGCCCGGGTGGTGACCACCTCATGTTCTTCGGCGTCGATATCGCATCGCTTGATGGAGAGGTGGATGTAACGCTGGAGTTCGCCAGCGGCACGCACACCACCGTCCAGCTTCCGTTGAGCGCCACCGAACCGCAACCCTACCAGCCTGCCCCAGCAACGGAAGATGCTCACCAGCGCGGCAACTATCACGAGCCGATAGAGGAAGAAGGTGACGAAAAATAGGCTCTCCTCCACCAGCCAACCCAACATAAAAAACGCCGCCGGAAAGGTTTCCGGCGGCGTTTTTTTCCCGCAGATGGACCGGGCACGCGATACGGCCGGCAGGCTTTCGGGGACTAGTGACCGTTCAGCACGTCAGCAAGCGTGGCGCCGAGGCGGGCCGGGCTGTCGGAGACCACGATCCCGGCGGATTTCATCGCCTCGATCTTGCTTTCCGCATCGCCCTTGCCGCCCGCCACGATCGCGCCGGCATGGCCCATGGTGCGGCCCTTCGGCGCGGTGCGCCCTGCGATGAAGCCAACCATCGGCTTCTTGCGGCCCTTTTTCGCCTCGTCGCGCAGGAACTGGGCGGCTTCCTCTTCCGCCGTGCCGCCAATCTCGCCGATCATGATGATGGATTTTGTCTCATCGTCAGCCAGGAACATCTCCAGCACATCGATGAACTCGGTGCCCTTCACCGGGTCGCCGCCAATGCCGACCGCCGTCGTCTGGCCCAGCCCTTCGGCCGTAGTCTGGAACACGGCTTCATAGGTGAGTGTGCCGGAGCGCGATACCACGCCCACCGAGCCCTTCTTGAAGATATTGCCCGGCATGATGCCGATCTTGCACTCTTCCGGGGTCAGCACGCCGGGGCAGTTCGGGCCCAGCAGGCGCGAGCTGGATTTATCGAGGCGCGCCTTCACCTTCACCATGTCCATCACCGGGATGCCTTCAGTGATGCACACGATCAGCTCGATACCCGCATCAATGGCTTCGATAATGGCTGCACCCGCGCCGGCCGGCGGCACATAGACCACGCTAGCCGTTGCGCCCGTGCGCTCCCTGCCTTCCGCAACGGAGGCAAAGATCGGCAGCGAGGCCGCGCCGTCCATGCCGCTCGTCCAGCTCTCCCCGCCCTTTTTCGGGTGGATGCCGCCCACCATGCGGGTGCCGTAATAAGCGAGCGCCTGCTCGGTGTGGAAGGTGCCGGTCTTGCCGGTCAGGCCCTGGACGAGAACCTTGGTGTCTTTGTTGACGAGTACGGACATGGTTCCTAGACCTTCTTCACGGCAGCGACGATTTTCTGGGCGGCATCGTCGAGATCGTCGGCGGAGGTTATGTCCAGCCCGCTCTCGTCGAGGATTGTCTTGCCGAGATCGACATTGGTGCCTTCAAGGCGTACGACCAGCGGTACTTTCAGGCCCACTTCCTTCACCGCGGCGACGACGCCTTCGGCGATCACGTCACAGCGCATGATCCCGCCAAAAATGTTTACGAGGATGCCTTTGACGTTCTTGTCGGCGGTGATGATCTTGAAGGCGGCTGTCACCTTCTCTTTGGACGCGCCGCCGCCGACATCGAGGAAGTTGGCCGGCTCCGCGCCATAGAGCTTGATGATGTCCATCGTGGCCATGGCAAGGCCCGCGCCATTGACCATGCAGCCGATATTGCCGTCCAGCGCCACATAGGCGAGGTCGTATTTCGACGCCTCGATTTCCTTCTCGTCCTCTTCGGTGAGGTCGCGCAGGGCCTGGATGTCCTCGTGGCGGAAGAGCGCATTGCCATCGAAGGACACTTTTGCATCCAGTACGCGCAGATGCCCGTTCTTCATCACGATGAGCGGGTTGACCTCCAGAAGGCTCATATCCTTCTCGGTGAAGGCCCGGTAGAGGATCGGCGCCAGTGACAGCATGTCCTCGCGCGCCGTGCCGGAGAGCTTCAGCGCATCGGCGATTTTCGCGGCATCGCCCGAAGTCACGCCCGTTTCCGGATCGATATTGATGGTGAGGATTTTCTCCGGCGTCTCTTCGGCAACCGCCTCGATATCCATGCCGCCTTCAGTAGAGACCACGAAAGCCACGCGGCCCGTCTCGCGATTGACCAGAAGCGAGAGATAAAGCTCCGTCTCGATATCGGCCCCGTCCTCGATATAGAGCCGGTTCACCTGCTTGCCGGCCGGGCCCGTCTGGTGGGTCACCAGCGTGTTGCCGAGCATGTCTTTCGCGTGGGCGATCACTTCATCGCGGCTGAAAGCAAGGCGCACACCACCCTTGGCATCGGCGGGCAGTTCCTTGAACTTGCCCTTGCCGCGCCCGCCAGCATGGATCTGCGACTTCACGACCCATAGCGGTCCGGGCAGCTTGTCGGCAGCCGCGCCGGCTTCATCGGCGGAAAAGATTGCAATGCCGTCGGCTACGGGCGCGCCAAAGGCTTTCAGGACGGCTTTTGCCTGATGCTCGTGGATATTCATGGGGGCGTATCACCTTCTGGGTCAGGAAGGGCGGACCGGCAAACCGGCCCGTCAGGGACGGGAGTCGGGCGCGTTATAGCATCGCGCATGAGTGGTGCAACGCACCATGATGCGATGGCCCGGACGCGCTAGCCTTCCTGCCCGCGCGTCAAACGCAGGCCGACAACACAGGCTGCCCAGCCAAGCCCACCCCCGAGCCCTGCTATCAGAACGGGAATGGCAAGCGCCGCGCCCTCGTCCGGGCTTTCGGCGAGCGCCAGAAAGCTCAGCTGGCCTGCGAGCACCGGAAGGCCTGTGCCAACCAACAGCCAGCCCACCCAGGTCAGGAAGGAGAGCCGGGCCAGTATGAGGCGCAGGAAGAAGGCCGCCAGCGCCCCTGCCAAGGCAGCGAGTACGATGATGATGATCATTCCATGGCCTCCTCGCGGCGGGCCGGTTCGGTCTCGTCCTCAGGCGCGTCAATCTCGGCCAGTTCGGCCGAGGTCGCCATCAGATTGACGAAGGGCTCGCGCTCCTGTTCTGGCACTGCCCTCCGTGTACGCGAGCGCAGAAGCGCGAACACGCACAAGCCCAGATTCCCGGCCAGACCAACCAGGAAAAGCCCCCGGCTCGCCAGCACGCTCTCATAGGCAAAGCCAGCGATGAGCGGCCCTACCATGGACCCGGCGGCCCAGAGCAGCAGAACGCCGGAGGCGATGGCGGGCAGTTCCTCTATTTTTGCCCGGTCAGCGGCATGAGCAACAGCGACACCGTAATAACACAGGCTGGCCGCACCCCACGCGCCTGCCATCACCGCGCCCCAGAGCAGACCCGGCGTGACAAAGAGGGCCAGAAGCCCCGCCATCACGGCAGCAAGCCCGGCACTCACAGCGATCACCAGGCGGCGATCCAGCTTGTCGGAAATGCGCCCCACCGGCCATTGCACCAGCATCGAGGTGCCGTAGATCACCGCCATGATCAGGGCTGCCGCACCCGTGGCACGGGCCGGATCAAGACTATCCGCCCAGATCGGCACGAAGGCCAGAAGCCCCGAATTGACCAGACCTGCCGCGAAAGCCGCCACGGCTGCGGTCGGGGCAATGGCAAACACCCGCCAGGGCGGGGCGCGCTCACCTTCCGGAATGGCGGGCTGGGCACGCCGGGTCACCGTCATCGGCACCAGCGCCAAGGCCAGGAAAATGCCTGCCACAATGAAGCTCTGGGTCAGTTCAAGGCCTGACAGCGCGATGATGAACGGGCCGAGGATCAGGCCCGCCCGGCCGACGATCTGATAGGCGGAAATGACCGCGCCGCGCCGCTGTGACGGGGTGGCGTCGGCAATCCAGCTTTCCGCCACCGCGAACAGACCTGCGGTACACACTCCAAAACCGAAACGGGCCAGCAGCCACCACACCACATGGGATTCCAGCGCCAGCATGAGCGTCAGCGCGGCGGAGAGCCCCGCAAAGGCGGCATAGGCGCGGATATGGCCGATCCGGCGGATCGAGCCCGGTGCGATCCAAGCCCCGGCCATGAAGCCCGCCCCATAAGCCGCAGCGACAAGGCCGATTGTGGAGCCTGTCCACCCTGCCGCCGCCATGGCGAGCGGCAGGGAGACGCCGAGCACGCCTACGGACACCTGCAGCAGCATGGCTCCGCCTAGGACAGCGGCAACATTTCTGTAGATGAGCATGGGCTTGGCGGTATCCGGGGCTTTCAGATGCTATCGGCTGATCAAAGCAACTCATCACGCCCGGAGCGCCGGTTCAAGGCTGTCCCCGCAGAGGCATTGCCGGTCTTCAGAGAAATGCCAGCGCCGGATAGGCAATGGCGTTGGACAGGCCATGCATCAGCCAGCCCGGCACGATGGAGCCCCCCGCCCGTCTCTCGTTGATCCATGCCATCACCCAGCCGCCGGTAAATCCGACACCCATGAGAGCGGCCGCCAGTACTGGATCGAAGGCGGGTCCGCCGGGCGCAACAAAGATCAGCAGGTGGATGGAGGCAAAGATGAGGGCGTGGAGCGTGTTGCCCACCCCAAAGCCCAGCCAGGCTATCAGCCGTTTTGCGATCAGGCCCCGGAACAGGATCTCTTCCGAACCCGATGTCTTCAGGAAAGCGATAACGCCGATTATCGCGAAGGTTTCCGGCGTCACGCCCAGCGCCTGAATCCGGCCCGCAACCGTTTCCGGTCCGGTTGCCGCATCAGCAAGGCCTGGCAGCATGAACACGGCGATTGTCAGCGGGGCAAAAACAAGCGCGGCGATTACGGCAAGGCCCACGGCCCCCAGCGGTGCGCCGTGCAATCCGGCGTAGGTCAAAAAGCCCGAACGCTTGCGCGCGAAAATCAGCCAGAAAAGAAAAACAATCGCCAATGCTATGACGATCTGGATACCCGAATTGACAAGTTCCTCTATCAACTCCGCCCCCCGCGCATAATCCGGAGACCTTCAACCGGATTTAAGGGGGCAGATAGTTAAATTTATGAAAGCGCCTACCCCATGCGGGCGAGGCGGGCCGCGCCCCAGTCAACCGAGAACGGACCCGCCCCGCGCAGCAGGAGATATACCCCAAGCGCTCCGGCGACGAGGGCGAAGGTCCACCCCTCCGGCGCAATCACCAGCGCGAAAAAGCCGGCGCACAGAACAACCATCAGACCGGCGATACGCGTCAACACGCCAGCAATAAGGGCCACAGGCAGGAGAGTGGCAGCAAGCACCAGCACGAAAGCAGTCCCCGCAGCATCGGCAAAACCGGGAAGCCAGACCGAAACGGCACTGACAAAGCCCGGGTCGGGTGCAAACCAGTTGCGCCAATCGGCCCAATCGCTCACAGGCAGGGCGTTGGCACGCGCCCAGCCCCACAGTGCAGCGGCAAGACCTGTGCGAATGGCAAGCCCGACAATCGCATCTATAGGGGTACCGCCATGACGGCGTGGCGGAGGGCAGGGCGGGCACCAGGAATCCATGGGGTGAGCACCGGGACCGGCAGCCTCCCCCTCTCCTCCGGCATACAGCCGCACAAACCTGTGGGTGCGTTCTTCGCGCATCCATCCCCCTGTCAGGAGGCATGATAGTTAAGCGCGTCCGCCTTGCAATCGGCAGGCTTTCACGCAAGCGCCCCATTATGGCTTTATGGCAACGGGTGGATGGCTAGCCGAGAAACACGGTATGCATCAGCCGGCCCGGCAGAAAGCTGAATACGCCAGGTATCATCAGCGCGCCGATATATAGACCCAGCACCGTGCCCCGGTGACGCGCCACCATCCCCTTGCGAGCCTGAATGATCAGCCCCGCCACGCCGATGAGGGTCAGCGGCACGAAGATGTGAATCCAGCTGAATCCGCCACCGATGCGGATGAAAATTGCGGTAATGGCCACGGTCAGCATCAGCGCTACCCACACATATCCCAGCTGCCGGTGGGGAAGGGTGCCCTTTGGCGCAGCAAGCTGCACCGCGCCCAGGCCCACAGCCGCTATGGCCGAAACAGCATGAAGCTGGATATGCCAGGGCGCGGCAAAAAAAGCGTCGATATTCATGTAATGGCAATCCTTCGGGCTAGATCAGAAACAGCGCGGCCAGCGCCAGCAGGGCAAGATTGAAGGCCATGAAACAACTCCGGGGTCGGCAGCGGGAGACGGCACGGCGTTACCCGCACAGACCTGATGCACCGGGCCGGATGGGCGCGGAACGCGAATTTCGCTGACGGGCTGGACCTGTTCGCGAATGGCGGTAAGCCTTCCGTTCGCGCTTCGTGAATGACACAGAGAGGGCACAGGACTTGACCGCCGCATTTCCCGAAACGCTGCGCAAATGGGCTCTCCGTACGGCATGGATCGTCGCCATTGGCACCTTCCTCGCCATTCTGGGCCCCTACGGAACCGGGCGCGTGGGCTGGCCGCAAGTCTGGGTCTACTGGGCCGGGCTGATCGCGCTGGGTGCCATTGTGGGCTGGATAACAGGAAAGCTGGTCCAGCACCTGTTCCCCGCCCTGCCGCAGTGGGGCCTTTACACGATCATTGCTTTGTCCATATCGCTCCCCGTGACCGCCGCTGTTTTTGCTATCAACGTAATGATGGCCGGAACCGTCCATTGGTCCGCCCTGCCGATCACCTGGTTCTTCGTGCTGGTGATCTGCGCCTTCGTGACGGGTATTGCCTGGCTGGCAGACTATCTGCGCCAGCTGCGGATGGCCGCCGGCGCGGAAAGTGCGAACGCCGGACCAGCGGGCAGCAGTGCCCGCCCCTCTCAGGCGTTGACCGGCAAGCTGCCCCATCGGCTGCGCCAGGCCCGCCTCATCTCCATGAATGCAGAGGACCATTATCTGCGCGTGCGCACCGATTCCGGCGAGGCCCTGATCCTGATGCGCCTGTCAGATGGCATGGCGGCGTGCGAGGCGCTGGACGGCGCGCAGGTGCACCGGTCCTGGTGGGTGGCACGCGAAGCGGTCCGCGGTGTGACGAAGGGTGATGGGCGTGCCACGCTGATCCTGGAAGATGGCAGCGAGGTGCCGGTCAGCCGCAGCTTTTATCCCGCCCTGCGTGAGGCGGGCTGGTTTTAATCCGGGCTATTGAAACATGCCCTCGCGCAGATTGATGCCGTGCTCGGTCCACGCCTTCAACGCGCACAGCATCTGCATCCAGCCACTGCAGTTTCCGTAAGAAGCCGTTAGCCCCTCCGGCGTCTGACGCCAGCCTTCCTCGCGGATAGTGACAAGGGTGCGGCTGTCATCCAGCGCTTCAAATTCCAGGGTGGTTCGGACCTTGTAGGGCGTGTCGGATTCGTCGGAGTCCCAGTCGAACACGATGCGTTCATTCTCCACCACCTCCACGATGTCCACTGGGAAGCGGCCAGGGAAATCGTGGAATGACCAGTAGACCGTCGCCCCCGTTTCCATACGCCCCTCTGCCCCGCCGGTCGTGAAATAGCGCGAGAGCGTTTCGGGGTTCACCACCGCCTCGAATACTTCTGCAACGGGCTTGGATATCCGCCCGGCCACCTTGAATTTCAGTTCCATGTCCATTGTCCACCTGCCTAAAAGGGACTTGCCTGCCAGGGCTCAAATCATGTTATTATTTTATAACATGTCAAGTGATACGAAAATAGAGCTTGTTTTCAAAGCGTTGGCGTCATCAACGCGGCGGGAAATCCTCGACTGGCTGAAGGACACGCCGCAGACGACGGGCGATCTTTGCGCGCGCTTTCCCACGCTGGACCGGTGCACGGTGATGCAGCATTTGCGGGTACTGGAACGGGCTGATCTCGTCATCATCCAGCGCAAGGGGCGCGAGCGCTGGAACCATCTCAACCCCTTGCCGATCAAGCACATACATGACCGGTGGATCGGCCCTTATGCGGCCGAGGCGGTAAACATCCTGGACCGGCTTAAAGCGGATATGGAGGCCTAACGGCGTCGACAGAGGATAAGAGCGCAGACAGCCAGAACAGCAAGAATCGCCCCGATTTCCAGTAAGGATGCTCCTAAAATACGAGGTTCGGCGAGCGGTCCGAGGCGCGCCAGCCAGCCCCCGGCCTCGCGGGCAGTTCCCTCACCGCGGAACCCGGCGGCCACAGCCAGCGCGACCAGCACCAGCGCCACCAGAACGGCGAGGCGCATCGTGCCGCCCGGATCGGCAGCCATGCGCTGACGGCTGCGCGCCTCGCGGGCGCGATGCGTGCGGGAGAGGAAAGGGCGTCGGCTCATGGGACAAGCCTAGCAGGCCTGACCGGAGCATTTAAAGCTCTGCTTGTTACCGCGCGGATTTTCAGGCATAAAGAGCGCGCACGGGCGGCCGTTTCGGCCCGGCGGAATACTGGAAGACCCCGCGTGAGACCACGCCTGAACATTCAGCCTTCCCCGCATTGCAAGTCCGTTCGCCGCGACCGGGACGCCGGACGCGACTGAACTCTTGCGCCGGACGCGGCGCAATACTACGGGAAAGGTTACCCCCGAAATGACTACCGGTACTGTCAAATTCTTCAACACTACCAAAGGCTTCGGCTTCATCACCCCGGATGATGGCGGCAAGGACGTGTTCGTGCACATCACGGCCGTGCAATCGGCCGGTCTGGCCGGCCTGAATGACGGCCAGCGTGTCTCCTTCGAGACCGAGCCGGACACCCGCGGCAAAGGTCCGAAAGCCGTCAACCTGCAGCTCGCCGACTAAGCCGGCACTGCAAGGCAATGACAGAGAAAGAGGCGGAAGGGCATGGCGTCCTTCCGCTTTTTTTTCGCCAACAGCGGTGTTATATTATTACAACAGCCCATACGCCTTCCCAAGCGCGCGCACCGCGCTAGAATTGGTTTCAATTCCAACCATCAGCCTCGGGGAGAGGACATGACTGATCGCCTTATTTACGGCGTGGCTGCCGCCGCGCTTCTGCTGGCCGCCTGCGGCGACACCACTCAGCCCACCACCAATGGTGAGACCGAAACTGTGACACCTGCTGCTGACGACACCGTGGAAGCGGCAGCGCCCGGCGGCGCGATGGCAGCGCTTGAAGGCAATCCGTTCGCTGCGGAATGGACCGAGAATTTCGGTGCGCCGCCGCTCGACCAGATCCGCGAAGAACATTTCATGCCCGCCTTCGAGGCGGCCATGGCCGACCACGCGGCCGAGATTGACGCCATCGCGACCAATCCCGAGCCGCCTACCTTTGAAAACACCATGCTGGCCATGGAACTGGCCGGGCGCGATCTCAGCCGCGTCGGCGCCGTGTTCGGCAATCTGACCAGCTCTGCCTCCAATGATGAGTTGCGCGCCATCCAGCGCGAGGTGAGCCCGATGCTCGCCGGTCACTCCGCCTCGATCACGCTCAATGCACAGCTTTTCGAGCGTATCGACACGCTCTATCAGAACCGCGCTGCGCTGGGCTTGACCGATCAGCAGGCGCGTCTTCTGGAAGTGACGCACGACAATTTCGTCCGCGCCGGTGCCCAGCTTTCCGAAGAGCAGCGCGAGCGCTATGCGGAAATCCGCACCGAGCTGTCCTCGCTCTACACCCAGTTTTCCCAGAACGAGCTGGGTGACCGCGAGCTGTGGAGCCTGGAACTGCCGCAGGAAGCCCTCGACAACCTGCCTTCCTCCATGGTGAGCGCGGCGCGCTCTGCGGCCCGTGCCCGTGACATGGAAGGCCATATCATCACGCTTGACCGCTCCAGCGTGGAGCCCTTCCTGCAAACCTCGCCGGACCGTGACCTGCGCGAGATCGCCTGGAACGGCTTTTATGAGCGCGGCAATAACGGCAATGAGTTCGATAATAACCAGCTGATCCGTGACATTCTGGTGTTGCGCCGTGAGCAGGCCCAGATGCTGGGCTTTGAAAGCTGGGCCCATTACCGCACCGCCGGCACGATGGCCGAGACGCCTGAAGCCGCGATTGACCTTATGGAACAGGTCTGGTGGCCGGCCCGCCAGCGCGCGCTGGAGGAGCTCGCCGACATTCAGGCGATGATCGACGCTGAAGGCGGTGATTTCGAGGCCGAGGGCTGGGACTGGCGCTATTATACCGAGCGCGTGCGCGCCGAGCGCTATGATCTCGATCCGGCCGAAGTCGCCCAGTATCTTGATCTCAACCGCATGATCGACGCGATGTTCTACACCTCCGAGCGCCTGTTCGGGGTGACCTTCCACGAGCGTCACGACATTCCCGTCTATCACCCCGATGTACGGGTGTGGGAAGTCCACAATGCGGACGGCGAGACTATCGCCCTGTTCTACGGCGATTACTTTGCCCGTCCGGGTAAGCGCTCCGGCGCATGGATGAGCAGTTTCCGGGCCCAGAACGGGATTACCGGTGAAATCCCGCTCATCCTGAACAATTGCAACTACAACAAGCCTGACGATGGCCAGCCGGCCCTGATCAGCTTCATTGATGCGTCCACGCTCTTCCACGAGATGGGCCATGGCCTGCACGGCATTCTGTCCAACACGGACTACCCGTCGCTGGCCGGCACGGCCGTCGACCGGGATTTCGTGGAGTTCCCCGCCCAGATCCTGGAGCATTGGCTGGAGCAACCGGAAATCCTGCAGCGCTTTGCGGTACACCACGAGACCGGCGAGCCCATGCCGATGGAGCTTCTGGAGCGTGTGCTGGCCGCGTCCACCTTCAATGCCGGATTCGAGAATGTGGAATTCCTCAATTCCGGCTTCATGGACATGGCCTTCCACCGGCATGAAGACCCAGCGAACATTGATGTTCAAGCGTTCGAGCAGGAGGTTCTGGCAAGCCGCCAGAATCTGCGTCAGATACCGATGCGTCACCGCTCCACCCACTTCCTGCACAGCTTCTCCGGCGAGGGCTATGCGGCGGGCTATTACAGCTATCTGTGGGCGGGCGTGCTCGACAATGACGGCTTTGCCGCCTTTGAAGAGGCCGGTGACATCTTCGATCCGGAAACCGCCCAGCGCCTCTATGAGGTTCTCTCCGGCGGCAATACGCGTCCTGCAATGGACATGTATACCGGCTTCCGTGGCCGCGAGCCTTCGGTAGAGCCGCTCCTACGTAACCGGGGCCTGCTGACCGAGGTGGAAGGCTAGACGCCGCACCTCTTACTGCATGACAAGGGGGCGCGTTCCACACCGGAGCGCGCCCTCTTTCATTTCCAGCCCGTTTCACACAACTGACAAAGGCCCGCCTCAAGATTTAGGCGGCCCGCCCGCTTCCGCACCGATGTGTGGAAGGCGGGCGCCCGCAATTAGCGCCGGGCTTTCCTTCAGGACAGCGGGCTGCACGCCCGCTGCACCCTACGGAAAATTAAGCATGACGGCTCCGCCCGGACGGGAGTATGAGCCCGGGCATGGCTGCCCCTGCTGATCCGTCCGCCGCCCCTGCCGCACCACCGCCTGATAGCGGACGCCTTGATGCGGGCCGGGCAGGTGTAGCGGCCCTCTCCGCCTATGTGATCTGGGGCCTGTCAGCGGCCTTCTACAAATTCCTCGGCTTTGCCAGCGCCACAGAGATCGTGCTGCACCGCGCGGTTTGGTCGGTCCCGCTGCTCGCCCTTCTGGTCTGGATGGCAGGCCGGGCACCTTCGGCCTGGCGGCTCATTCTGGACCGACGCGCGATGGCGACATTGCTCCTTAGCGCCATTCTTATCGCCTCCAACTGGTGGGTGTTTGTCTGGGCGATCAATGCTGACAGGGTGCTGGATGTTTCGCTGGGCTATTTCATCAATCCGCTGATGAATGTCGCGGTCGGTGTCTTCATAGCGGGCGAGCGCTTCGGAAAAGCGCGCATGATTGCGGTGGGCCTCGCCGTAGCCGGGGTGATAAACCAGATCGTGGCCGTGGGCGAAATCCCGTGGATCGGACTCTTTCTGGCAGCCTCCTTCACGGCCTACGGTTATATCCGGAAGACGATTTCCACCGATGGCCGGGTGGGCCTGTTCTGGGAGACGCTGATCATCTCCCTGCCCTCGCTCATTGCGCTGTTCCTCCTTGAGGCATCGGGGAATGGCGGCAGCTTCCTTGGCAGCCCTTGGCAGGCCATTCTGCTGATCCTCACAGGGCCGATGACGGTCGCGCCTCTGCTGCTCTTCATCATTGGGGCGCGGGGGCTGCACTTTGCGACCATCGGCCTGTTGCAGTTCGTCGCGCCGACGCTGCAATTCGCGGTGGGCATCATATGGGGCGAAACTTTCACCGTCGCCCACGCCATCACCTTCGCCTTCATCTGGTCGGGGCTGGCCGTCTTTGCCTATGATCTTCTAAGCTCGCGAAGACGCGCCCTCAAACAATCCGTGAGTTGATCCATGTCCCATCCGCCCATGCCGCCCGCCCGCAATGTCGATGTGGGCGAGGTCACGCTGTCGGTACACGAGGCGGGGCCGCAGGACGGAGTGCCGGTTCTGCTCCTCCATGGCTGGCCCGAGCTGGCGCTGTCATGGGCAGCGCAGATCGAGGCGTTGGCAAATGCGGGCTACCGCGCCATCGCGCCGGATAATCGCGGCTTCGGGGCGTCCGACGTACCCCACGAGGTGAGCGCCTACCATGTCGACCGGCTGATCGGGGACATTGCAGGCCTGCTGGACGCGCTTGGCATCGGGAAGGCAGTGATTGTCGGCCATGACTGGGGCGGTATCCTCATGTGGCACGCGGCCTGCCTGATCCCGGAGCGTTTTCTGGGTGCGGTGGGCGTGAACACGCCCCACCTGCCGCGCGGCTCCAAACCGCCCACCGAGGTATTTCGCGAGATGGGCGGGAAGGAGCACTATATCGTGCGCTTCCAGGACGAGGCGGCAGATGGGCTCTTTGCCGGAAAAGAGAGTGATTTCTTCGACTTCGTGTTTGGTGCCCCGGCCCCGTCTGCGGACCTTGAGAAACTGCCGCCCTCCATCACCCATCTGCCCAAGCGCTTTGATAACTTCATCGCGCGCGGCGGGCTGAAATCGCAAGACGATGTGGTGGTCCCGAAGGACATCCGCGCCGAATATGCGCGCGTCTATGCGAGGACGGGTTTCCGGGGCGGGATCAACTGGTACCGCAATTTCGATGCGAACTGGCAGCGCCTGGGCGGAGTCGATCACCGCCTCTCCATGCCCTGCCTTATGATCTCTGCAGAATGCGACTACATGCTGCCGCCCAAGCTCACTGCCTGGATGCCGGCCCTGTGCAAGGATCTGGAGATGCACATCATCGAGGGTGCCGGCCACTGGACGCAGTACGAAGCCCCAGAAGCCCTCAACGCCTATCTCATCGAGTGGCTGGAGCGGCGGTTTTAGGTCTCAGTTAGACCCGCGCGGTAGCGGCGGCTGACAGGCACGCGCGCGCCGCTGGAGAGCACGGCGACCGCATCTCCGCTTTCGCCGGGGATGATTTCGCGCACGGCGGGACGGGCGACAAGGCGGGAGCGATGGACCCGCACAGGATCGCCCCCGGCCTCCTTCAGCAATGTCTCCAGCCCGGCCAGCGTGATGCGCGCCAGATGGGTGCCGGTGGAAGTAGACACCTCCACATAATTGCCCGCGGCTTCTGCTGACACGATCTCGCCCGCCGGAAGACGGAGCTCGCGTCCACCGCATTTCAGCACGATGACGGAGTCACCCTTGGCACGGGCATGGCTTTCAGCCAGTTCCAGCCGGTAATCCTCGATCCGGCGGGCAAGGCGGAGCACCAGAACCAGCGTGGCATAGGCGAGGAAATC
Organism: Maricaulaceae bacterium; assembly: GCA_050485925.1. GTDB lineage: Bacteria > Pseudomonadota > Alphaproteobacteria > Caulobacterales > Maricaulaceae > Glycocaulis. The sequence continues at coordinate 2,296 of JBJHCI010000001.1, read as the reverse complement.
CTTGCGCGCCTCATAGATGAAGTCGCGCACCAGCAGATCGAAATACGAATAGCTCCCCCCGATCACGAACGGCCACAGCCATTCGCGCAGCAGCATCATCCCCCAGACATGGGCGGTGGTGAAGGCGAGCGCCGCGATGAGGTGCAAAGGCAGGGCGACCCGCCAGCCCAGCGCCAGCGGAATACGCCGGTCGAGCGCGATCACCGCAGGCACCAGCGACAGCAGCACGACAAGACTTGTCACCTCCAACAGCCAGGCCTGCGCCGGGTTGAAGGCGGCTGTGCCGCGAGCCAGCTCGCTATTGATCGAGAGTGCATTAACCGCCACCGAAGCGCTGGCAAAGGCGGAGAAGATCAGCCCGGCCTGAAGCCCCGCCCGGTGTTCGGCGCGGCGCTGCGGGTCGAGAGGTGTATCTGGCGCGATCATGGTGCGTAGCATGGCGGCGCAAGGCTATTCCGGCAATGCCGCTCGCCCCTCATCCGCCACCGTCAGGCCCTGCACTGCACAACACCGTCCCGCGAGGGGCGGGCTTCGTCACATGCCGCACGACGAGACGCCCGATCAGACGCAAACCGGCTTGCAGAAATGTTCCTGGCAACGGACCCGCACCATGATCGATACGCCGCCTTCAGCCCGCCGGCCGGACCTTGACGCCTTGCGCGTCTTCGCCTTCGCCATGCTGATCCTCTATCACACCGGTATGGGCTATGTGACGTGGGGCTGGCACGTCAAAAGCGCCTATGCGGGTGACATGCTGGAACTGCCCATGATGCTGATGAGCCCGTGGCGCCTGCCTCTGCTCTTCTTCATTTCCGGCGTGGCGATGGCGATGCTGGCGGCCAAGCTCGGCACAGGGCGCTTCATGCTGGAGCGCGTCTGGCGGCTCCTCGTGCCGCTGGTGTTTGGCATGGTGGTGATCGTGATGCCGCAAGCCTATTTCGAGCTGCGCACAAACGGCGAGATCGCACCGGGTATTCTGGCCTTCTGGCCGCACTACCTCGATTTCGGCAGCGGATTTTCGATCACCACGCCGACTTGGAACCATCTCTGGTATGTCGCCTATATCTTCGTCTATGCGCTGATCCTGGCGCCATTCCTGCCGTACACGGGCGCGCTGGCGCGTTTTAGGCTGGAGCGGCTGTGGAGCGGGCGCTTTGGGCTTGCCGCCTTCCTGATCCTGCCCGTCCTGCCGCTATTGCTGATCCGCTTCACGCTGGCTGACAACTTCCCGACCACGCACAATCTCACGCGCGACTGGGCGACCCACGCCTACTCGCTGAGTTTCGTGATCTTCGGAGTGCTGGCCGCACGCTCAGAAGGTTCCTGGCGGGCGGTGGACCGCGCTGGAAAACTGGCACTTGGCCTTACGGTCGCGGGCGCTGCATTGCTAGCCTTCGCCTACCTTGATTTCGATGCGCGCTTTGCCAATCCGGCGGAAGCCACGCTCTGGCGGGTACTGCGCCTTGCCTATGCCTGGTGGATGATCGTGACGCTGATCTGGCTCGCAGGGCGGCTGATCCGCTCAGGCTCGGCCCTGCTATCGCGGCTCAACGTGCTGATCTTCCCGGTCTTCATCCTGCATCAGACGATCACGGTCAGCGCGATCTATCTGATCGCGGGCTGGAATATCCGCCTTGGCGGGCCGGGCGAGTTTGCAGTTGTCGCCGCGATTACGCTTCTGGGAAGCTGGGCCATGGCAGAGGCCGCATCACGTATCGCGATTCTGCGGCCCCTGATGGGGATGAAGTTCAGGCCCTAGCCTTCTTCGCCGAGGTCCGGCACGGCCACGGCGTGGAAGCCGGCGTCGACGTGGAGCACTTCGCCGGTGCAGGAATGGCCGAGGTCGGACAAGAGGTAAAGCGCGGCCCCGGCCACGCCTTCCATGCGGGTGTCTTCTTTGAGCATGGACCAGTCCTTGCCGGTCTTCATCAGTGTCTTGCCGCCGGAAATTCCGGCCATGGCGAGGGTACGCATCGGACCGGCCGAGATGGCGTTCACGCGGATGCCCTGCGGACCGAGATCGCGCGCGATATAACGGGTGGAGGCTTCCAGCGCCGCCTTGGCCACGCCCATCACATTGTAGTTCGGCACCACACGCTCTGAACCGAGATAGGTCATGGAGACCATCGCCCCGCCATCGGGCATCAGGGCGCTGGCGCGTTTTGCTGCATCCACAAAGGAGAAGGCTGACACGTCCATGGCGCGCTTGAAACCCTCGCGCGTCGTGTTGTGGGTAAAGGAACCTTTCAGCTCGTCCTTGCCGGCAAAGGCGATGGCGTGGACGAGGAAATCCATC